>JASFPU010000008.1:0-17887 GCA_050115855.1 Holophagae bacterium | reverse complement strand
ACCTTCAAGATACCACTGTCAATGGTCCGCGTTGCTCACGGCCGAGTTGGTCGCTGAGGCGATGGGCTGGCGTTTTTCGCCATGGGTTGGTTGTTGCGGCGATGGTTTGGAGGGGTGGTGGGAGCTTCGAGGGCGTCAGGACATCGAGCGGTGCGGGGGACGGCAACATCGCATCGGGAACGGGATCGGGCACCCGCGCTCGGCTGGCGAGCGACTCGGGCCGAGATCGCATGAGCGAGATCGGAACTGACCGCAGGCAGGAGAGGGTGGGACGCCGCGGGCGAAGCCCGCGAGCAACGGGATCGGGATCGATCCGCACGCGGTCCCTGAACCCGAATGGCGTCGCTGTTCCTCCTGCTGCCGTTGCTTCACGGCCTGAACCGGTCGCAGCACCTGAAGCGGCCACGGTCGCGGTGAGGAGCCGCTTCTGATTCCGGGCATCGTGTAGCGACAGGCTACCAGCCTGTCGACGATTGCTTTCCGGAAGAGCACCATCAACAGGCAAGATGCCTGTCGCTACACCCTCAACCGACATGGGGCGATGCCGTATGATCGGGCGCTGAACCACCGGAGGAGACGTGACGGAGTCCGAACGCAGCGACCAGAAGAACGACGCGGCACGCGGGGGTGTTCCCGTCGGCCGGCTGCTGGCGCTGGCGAAGCCCGAGTGGCGGCGGCTGGCGGTGGCGACGGTCTTTCTCGTCATCGGCGGCGGCGCCGGGTTGGCCTACCCGAAGTTCATCGGCGTGCTGATCGACGCCGCGGTCGGTGGCGGCGCCGAGGCGATCAACCGGACGGCGATCATCATGGCGGCGATCTTCGCCGTCCAGGCGGTTGCGGTGGCGCTGCGTTACTACCTGTTCACGGTCGCCGGCGAGCGCATCGTCACCCGGCTGCGTGAGGCCGTCTACCGGTCGATCATCGGTCAGGAGATCGCCTTCTTCGATGCCCGCCGGACCGGTGAGCTGACCAGCCGGCTGACCGCCGACGCCACCGTGGTCCAGAACACGGTCAGTGTGAATCTCTCCATGGCCCTGCGCAGCTTGGTCCTGGTCGTCGGCGGGCTCGTGCTGCTCGTCGCCTCGTCGCCCAGGCTGACCCTGCTCATGCTCGCGCTGGTGCCGCCGGTGGCACTCGGTGCGGTGGTCGTCGGCCGGCGGCTATCCAAGCTGGCGAAGAAGGCGCAGGACGCCCTGGCCAGAGCCAACGAGGCCGCCGAGGAGGCGATCGCCGGCATCCGCACCGTGCGTAGCTTCGCCCGTGAAGCGGCTGAAGCCGAGCGCTACACCGAGCGGGTGTGGGAGTCCTTCGGGGTGTCGCGACGGCGTATCCGGGTGGTGTCGTTGTTCGTCGGCGCCATGACGCTCGCCGCGTTCGGCTCGGTGTCGGCGGTGCTCTGGTTTGGCGGTCGCATGGTCATGACCGGCGACCTCACGGTGGGCGAGCTTGCCACCTTCATCCTCTACACCCTGATCGTCGCCATGGCGCTCAGTACCCTGGCCGACCTGTGGTCGGACTTTGCCCGCGCCCGAGGTGCGTCCGAGCGGGTCTTCGAGCTGCTCGACCGGGAGCCGACGGTGGACGCCGGCGGCGGGACCCTGCTCGACACCGTGACCGGCCGGGTCGAGTTTGATCGCGTCGGCTTTGCTTACCCGTCGCGGCCGGAGGTCGAGGTGCTGTCCGAGGTCGGCCTGACCCTCGAGCCGGGCACGGTGACCGCCCTCGTCGGTCCCTCGGGTGCCGGCAAATCCACCGTCGCAGGGCTGCTGATGCGGCTGTACGACCCATCGTCCGGATCGATCCGCCTCGACGGAAGAGATCTTCGCGAGCTCGACGCCGTGTGGTTGCGTCGCAACATCGGCACAGTGGCCCAGGAGCCGGTGCTGTTCTCGACCTCGGTGGCGGCCAACATCCGCTACGGCCGGCCGGAGGCAGCCGACGGCGAGGTCGAGGCCGCGGCTCGAGCCGCCCACGCGCACAACTTCATTGCCGCGCTTCCCGAAGGCTACGTGACCGAGGTCGGTGAGCGCGGGGTCACGCTGTCGGGTGGGCAGAAGCAACGGGTCGCCATCGCCCGCGCCCTGCTCAAGGACCCGCCGATCCTGATCCTCGACGAGGCGACCTCGTCGCTCGACGCCGAGTCCGAGTCCCTGGTCCAGGACGCGCTGGAGCGGCTCATGACCGATCGGACGAGCCTGGTTATCGCCCACCGGTTGTCGACGGTGAGAAGCGCCGACCGGGTTGTCGTCCTCGACGGCGGCCGGGTGGTCGAGATGGGCAACCACGACGAGCTCATGGCCGCCGACGGCCTGTATCGTCGCCTGGTCAGCCGCCAGCTCGTCGAGGGGTGAGCCAGCCGGCGAACCTGCATCGATGCCGGTGGCGTGGTTGAGGCGGTTGCGCGGGCCGGGATCTCGGCGCAGCGGGAAGAGCGCTCGGTCGTCTCGTGTTGGTGTCGTGTGAAATCCCATGTTTCGAGGAGGGTTGGCGTGAAACATGTCTGTGCTGTGCTGTGGATGATGATCTGCGGATCGGTCTCGATGGCCCAGGAACCGGCGGACCGGATCTGGTCCGGCGGCACGATCCTGACCATGAACGACGACGCCATGCGCGCCGAGGTGGTGGCCGAGAAAGACGGCCGCATCGTCGCGGTCGGTGGCGAGAAGGACGTGATGGCGTTCAAAGGCCCGGACACCGAGGTCATCGACCTCGAGGGCCGGACCATGCTGCCGGGCTTCGTCGACGCCCACGGCCACGTCTTCATGGGCGGCCTGCAGGCGCTGTCGGCAAATCTGTTGGCTCCGCCGGACGGTGAGGTCGCCGACATCGCGTCGCTGCAGCAGACGCTGCGCGACTGGACCGCCGCCAATGCCGAGGCGGTGGAGAAGTACGATCTCATCATCGGCTTCGGCTACGACAACGCCCAGCTCGCCGAGCTCCGCCACCCGACCCGCGACGACCTCGACGTTGTGTCCGCGGACGTGCCCATCGTCATCATTCACCAGTCGGGGCACCTGGCGGCGCTCAACTCGGCCGCACTCGAGGTGGTGGGTTACAACGCCGCCACCGAGGATCCCGAGGGCGGCGTGATCCGGCGCCGAGCAGGCAGCAGCGAGCCCGACGGTGTGCTCGAGGAGACTGCGTTCTTCGCGGCCATCGTGAGGCTCATGGGCGACATCGGCGAGGCCGGGGCGCGGGCCTTCGCGAAAGCCGGGTCCGAGCTCTGGGCGCGCTACGGTTACACCACGGCCGAGGAGGGCCGGTCGCTGCCCTCGACCGTCGCCATGCTGCAGAAGATCGCCGACGAAGGCAGCTTCGCCATCGACATCGTGACCTACGTCGACGTGCTCGCCGACCGGGACTTCATCGCGGAGCACCAGAGCGATAGCTACACCAACCGATTCCGTGTCGCCGGCGCCAAGCTGACCATCGACGGCTCGCCCCAGGGCTTCACCGCCTGGCGCGACCGGCCCTACGTCGACCCTGTGGGCGACTACCCGCCGGGGTATCTGGGCTACCCGGCCGCGACCCGCGACCAGGTGGTCGACGCGGTGAAGTGGGCCTACGTCAACGACATCCAGCTCCTGACCCACTCCAACGGCGAGGCCGCCACCGACCTGCTGATCGCCGCCAACGAGGCCGCGCAGGCCGAGCACGGCCCGACCGGGACACGCCCGGTGCTGATCCACGGCCAGTTCATGCGCTCCGACCAGCTCGACGCCGTCAAGCGCCTCGGCATCATGCCGTCGCTGTTTCCCATGCACACCTTCTACTGGGGCGACTGGCACCGCGAGCACACGGTCGGCCCCGAGCTCGTCGACGACATCTCGCCGACCGGCTGGTGCGTCCAGCGCGGCATCAAGTTCTCGTCGCACCACGACGCGCCGGTCGCCTTCCCGGACTCGATGCGGATCCTCGACGCCACGGTGACCCGGCGCTCGCGCTCCGGCGACATCATCGGGCCGGCGCAGCGGGTCGATGTCATCACCGCGCTCAAGGCGATGACCATCTGGCCCGCCTGGCAGCACCACGAGGACGCGACCAAGGGCTCGATCGAGGTCGGCAAGCTGGCCGACTTCGTGATCCTGTCGGCCGACCCGACTGCGGTCGACCCCGAGACCCTGGACCAGATCGAGGTGGTGGAGACCATCAAGGAGGGAGCGACGGTGTACGCCACGGCGAAGGACGATGCAGCGACCGCGGGTCTGACCGCGTTGACGGGGTCGTGGACGCTGACCGCGATTGACGGTGGGCCCGTGGAGCCGGTCGGAACGCCGATCACCCTCGAGGTCGCCGAGGACGGGGCCGTGTCCGGCGTGAGCGGGGTCAACCGCTTCATGACCCGGTTGGAGACCGCCGATGTGTCCGAGGGCCGGCTCGCCTTCGCGCCCGCCGCCGGCACCCGGATGGCGGGTCCACCGGAGGCCATGGCCCTCGAGCAGGCCTTTCTCGCCCGCCTGTCGGCGGTGACGACCTTCGACGTCGAGAACGGCGTCCTGCGACTGTGGGCCGGCGACAACGAGGCGCTGACCTTCGAGCGCGCCGAGTGATCGGTGCGGGGGCGATGACGTGAACCTCCGAAGACTCCGCCTCTCCTCGCTGCTCGCCGTCGGTCTGATCGCGTTCGGATCGGTCCCGGCCGTCGCTCAGGATGCCGAGGAGCTCGCCAAGCAGCTCGCCAACCCGATCGCGAGCCTGATCAGCGTGCCGCTCCAGCTCAACTGGGACGGCGACATCGGGCCCGCCGACGACGGCGACCGGTTCCAGCTCAACGTCCAGCCGGTGATCCCGATCTCGCTCAACCGTGACTGGAACCTGATCAGCCGCACCATCGTGCCGGTGATCCACCAGACCGACATCTTCCCGGGCGTCGGCAGCCAGACCGGTCTCGGCGACACCGCCCAGAGCCTCTTCCTCTCACCCAAGCAACCAACCGCAGGCGGCTGGATCTGGGGCGCCGGGCCGGTCTTTCTGCTGCCCACCGGCACCGACGACCTGCTGACCGCGGACCAGTGGGGCGTCGGCCCCACCGCGGTCGCCCTCAAGCAAACCGGCCCATGGACCTATGGCGCGCTCGCCAACCACATCTGGTCGGTGGCCGGTGACGACGACCGGGCCGACGTCAGTACGACCTTCGTCCAGCCCTTTCTGTCCTACACCACGGCCGAAGCGTGGACCTTCACGGTGCAGACAGAGTCGACCTACGACTGGCAGGGCGGCGGGTGGTCGGTGCCGGTCAACGTACTGGCCACCAAGGTGGTCCGGCTGGGCAGCCAGCTGGCCAGCGTCGGCGGCGGCGTGCGCTACTGGGCGGACAGCACCGACAGCGGACCCGAGGGCCTCGGTGTGCGGCTCGTCTTCACGCTGCTGTTCCCGAAGTGAATCGGTGGGGCGGGCCACGAATGGGGATTTGAATGCTGACGGGACAGGCACCCACGACAACGAGACGGAGAACAGCCATGGAGCACGTGCGACCAGACGAGAGTCGGAATCCCTGGGCGGTGCTCGCGGTGGTGGGTGCCATGGCGCTGGCAGGAGTTCAGGCCGCCGAGGCGGCGGATGTGGTCAGAGGCACTGCGACCTACCGTGAGCGGATGGCATTGCCGCCCGACGCGGTGCTCGAGGTGACCCTCGAGGACGTGTCGCGGATGGACGTGCCGGCGGAGGTCATCGGCCGGGTCGAGATCGCGGACCCGGGCAACCCTCCGTACGCGTTCGAGATTCCGTACGACGCGGACGCGATCGACGAGCGGCACAGCTACTCGGTGTGGGCGAGAATCACCCGGGACGGCACGCTGATGTTCACCACCGACACGGCGGCGCCGGTGCTGACCCGCCGCGCCGGCAATGAGGTCGAGCTGGTGCTCAAACGGGTCGGCGGCGGATCGACCGGGCCCTCGCCGCGCGAGACCGCAGCGGTCGACGCCGTGTCGGGGAGCTACGTGGGCATCCTGCCGTGCGCCGACTGCGACGGGATTCGATACCGGATCGACCTGTTCGACGACGGGGCGTTCTATGAGCGGATGACCTATCTCGGCAGGGGGAACGACGCCACCTTCGACACCATCGGGTCCTGGTCGCTGACGACCGGCGAGCCGACAATCGCCCTGTTCGACGGTGATCGCGAGCCGCAGCGCTGGGAGGTCGTCGATCGGTCGACCTTGCGCAAGCTCGACAGGGGCGGGCAGGACATCGAGTCCTCGCTCAACTACGAGCTCGTGCGCACCGAGGGTCTCGACCCGCTCGAGCCGCAGCTCGCCATGCGCGGGATGGTTATGTACCTGGCGGACGCCGCCATGTTCCATGAGTGCCTCACCGGGCGCCGCGTTTCGGTGGCGATGGAGGGCGCGTCGATCGACGTCGAGCGCGCCGTCCTCGAAACGCGCCGCGAGCCCGGTGCCGAGGTGCTGATCTCGGTCGTCGGGCGCCTCGCCCAACGGCTTCCCATGGAGGGCGACGGGCCGGTCGAAATGCTGGTCGTCGACGAGCTGGACGGCGTCTGGCCGGGCGAGACCTGCGGCGCCCGGATGTCGCTGTCCGTGCTCGAGGACACGCTCTGGATCCTGACCCGTCTCGGCGACCGGCCCGTGATCGTCGGACCCGAACAGCGCGCGCCTCACCTCGTGCTCCGCTCCCACGACCAACAGGCCGCAGTCTTCGGGGGCTGCAACCGGATGACGGGCTCGTACGCCATCGACGGGACGGCCATCGGCTTCGGCCACATGGCGATGACGCAGATGGCGTGTCCGAACGGAATGGAAACCGAGACCGCCTTCGCGAGAGCGCTGGGCGCTGCGGTCCGCTACCGACTGCTCGCCCACCACCTGGAGCTGCTCGACGAGGACGGGGCGATGGTCGCACGCTTCGAAGCACTCGAGCTGCGCTGACCGGGAGGTCGGAGCATCGGGGTGACGGCATGGATAGCGATCTCCGGATACCCCCGTGGGCGTTCCTGCTGCGCGGCGTGTAACAATAGGCTGCGCACCCCCGGATAGGAGGCCGAAATGACTCGACAGCTCCGCAAGCGCCTTCTCGTCGTTGGTGCATCGCTCGCCGTGCTGACGGTGGTGGTCCTGCTGCTGCCCCCGGTCCAGACCGCGCTGGTTCGCGGTGTTGTCGGTGGTGTCGATGGGGCTGACATCGAGCTCGGCCGGGTTTCGGCGGGCCCGTGGGGCGCCTCGGTCGACTCGTTGCGGCTCACCGCTCCGGGCATCGACATCGAGGTCCCGCGAGCTGAGATCGACCTCGGCTTCTGGTCGTCGGTCCGCCACTTTTCGCTGGACGTCGAACGAGCGACGGCGAGCGGGATCAAGGTGAGAATCGGACGCCTGCCCGAGCGTGCCGACAGCACATCCGAGCCCTTCGAGTTCGACGGGCTCGGCCCCTTGGCTCGCGTGCCGAAGCGGCTCGTCGTGCGACGGGCGGAGCTCGACGGTACGATCGAGCTCGCGGTGACGAACGCGATCACCGCCGGCGGTCCGTGGTCGATGTCGGCGACCGATCTTGGCCCGGATCGACGGAACGAGGCGTCGGTCGAGGCGACCATCGAGGCGGTTCGTAACGCCGAGCCGTTCGCGGCGGCGGTGGTCTCTGCGGCCGTGTCGGCCACGGTGGACCGCACCGGACAGACCACGGACGTGGTTGCGGACGCCGGGCTGCACGCGGCTGCCGGTGCGCCCCGGGGCGTCGACGCGCGGATCACGGCCGAGCTGTCGCAGACGGCGGAGTCCTATGCGCTGACCGTCGATGTGTCCGGAGGCCACCGCCTGCTCGATGCGACGGCGGGCTTCGACCCCGAGCGGCGAATGCTCGACGCGCGCTGGACCGCAGCCGTGGCGCCCGAGCTCCTGGCTGCCTTTTCCCGAGGCCGGCCGCTGCCCGAGCTGTCGATGACGAGCTCCGGGGCCGCGAGCCTGGATCTCGCGGAAGATCGTCTCGCCATCGACGGCGGCGGACGGCTCGAGGGCCGGGGCTGGGCCGAGCTCGATCCTCGCCTGGCCGAGATCGACGAGCTGTTCGTCGACGCCGAGGTGGATGCGACGAAGACCGGCCACATCCTCGACGTCGAGGAGCTGAGGGTTTCGTTGGCGGGCGGCGACGGCCGGCAGATGCTCCGCATGACCGCGAACCAACCGGTGACGGTCGATCTCGCCGGCTGGAGCTTCACCCCGCGGGATTGGGGCGAGCCCGCACTGCGCTTCGAGGCCGACCGATTCCCGCTGCGCTGGACCAACGGCTTCGATCCCGCGGTTCGTGTCGAGGACGGGCGGATCGACGCGGCCATCGACATCGTTCCGATGGACCCCGGTCACACCGTGGTCGCCACACATCGGCCGATCGAGGTCAGCGAGCTCAGGCTTCGCGGCCGTGACGGCGTGGCGCGAACCGAGGCCCTGGGGCTGGCCATCGAGCCGAGGGTCTCGCTCGACGGCGGTGTGCTCGACGTGGCCATCGAGCGCGCCCGGCTGACCTCGGCGACCGGGCTTGAGCTCCGGTTCAGCGGCCGTGCGGCCACCTCTCCGGATCGCTGGCCCGTTGTTGGGCTCGACGGCGAGCTGTCGGTCGCCGCACCCCGGCTGCAGCGCCTGGTCCAGGACGTCGACCGGATCGTCGGGCGGGCGAGGTTCGATCTCGATCTCGGCGGGCTCGAGCTGGGAGCGGACAGCGCGTCGCTCGACATCGTCGACCCTGCGGGGCGATCGCGGCTCGCCGTCCGCTTCGACAACGACCGGCCGCTGCAGATCGAGCTACCGGGACTGACGCCGGACTGGGAGGCTTCGACCCCGCAGCGCCTCGACGTCGTGGTCGATGCATTTCCGATCGCGTGGGTCAGCCCGTTCATCCCCGAGCTCGATCTCGATGGCGGCATGCTCTACGGCGAGCTGCACGCGGTGACCGGCGCCGGTCTCGGTCTGTCCCTCGAGCCGACGGCGCCGTTCGAGGTCCGAGACCTCCAACCCGTCTACCGAGGCCGGGCGTTCGCCGCCGGCTCGACCGCGTCGGTCGAGCCGCGGCTCCGGCTCGACAACCGCACCGCTCGGTTCGCGCTGGAGAGCTTCAGGGTGAGGACGCCGACCCGCGGACGGCTCGACGGCGACATCGAGCTCGTCGTGGACCGCACCGAGCCGGAAAGGATCGACGCTTCGGTCGTCGTCGAGGGTGAGTTTCCCGCGGTCGCCGAGCGCATCGGCCGTCTCGGCGCACTGAGCTGGCGACAGCAGGCCGTCATCGATGCGGCGAGCCAGACGCTCGAGATCACCGACCTCGAGGTCGGTCTGACCGACGCTGCGGGAACCCGGTTTCTCGAGCTCAGGACGCTGCGGCCGTTCGCCGTGACCGCGGAGCCCTTCGGCTTGGCGGTCGACGGGGGCTCCTCCGACATCCTGGTCGTGACCGTCACGCCGCTCGAGCTCGAGCAGCTGTTTCCGCGGCTGCTCGGGTTCAACCTCGAGGGCGTGCTGCCGCAGGGCGAGTTCGTCGGCCGGGTGGAGGACGGCGGGCTGCTGCTCGCAGCCGAGGAGCCGTTGGTTTTTCGGGACGTCACCGTGAGCTGGGAGGACGCCGCGCTGCTCGACCGCGTGACCGTCGGTCTCGAGCACGAGATCCTCTACTCAGCCGACGGACTGCAGGCCCGGTCGATCGAGTTCACCACCTTCGGCCCGCGCGGCACCCCGATCGCCGATGCCACCGTGCGCGCGGTCATGCCGCTGACCGACAGGGAGACGATCTCGAGCCTCCACTTCAAGACTCTCGCCCATCTCGAGCCGTTGACCCGGCAGCCGATCTTCCGCGGTCTGCCGATGTTTTTCGAAGGCACGGTCGGCGGCAGGATCGACCTGGACGTGGGTGAGACCTCGACCGTCACCGCGTCGCTCGCGTTGCGCGGCGCCCGGGTCGAGGGCGGCGGCACGTTGCCCGATCTGGACGCCGGGCTCGAGGTTCTGTCGACTGCCGGCGAGCGGCTCGAAGTGTCGGCGCCGATCCGGATGAGCTCGGTGGAGCATGGGGCCAGCGATCTCCGGTTCGACGGCGAGATCGAGAAGACAGTGAATGGGGCCCGGTTCGACGCGGCGCTCGAGGGCGAGCGGGTCGCGGTGGCCGACGTCATGACCCTCGTCCGGCTGGTTGCTCCCGATGATGGGGAGCGATCGAAGGCCGAGCTCGACCCTCCCCGGGCGGAGTTCGGCGAGCGCTGGTCGACCACCGCCGTCGCGCAGCTTCGTGAGCGCCGCGACACCCGACCGGTGTGGGGCCAGCGGGTCAGCGGTCGCGCTCGGCTCGACATCGGGCGGCTCGAGCTGCCGCGCTACGCGGTGCACGACATCCGCGGGATGGTCGAGGTCGACCCGTCCCGCCTGGCGTTGACGAGGGCCGAAGCAGAGCTGCTCGGGGCCGCGCTGGTGATGACCGGCGGCCTCGACTTCGAAGCCGCCGAGGAACAGCCCTACGACCTCCGGTTCGAGACCGCCTTCACCGATCTCGATCTCGGCGCGCTGTTCCGGGCGGTCGACCCGGAGGCGCCGCCGACCCTCGAGGGCGTCTTCGAGGTTCGGAGCGAGGCCTCGGGTCGAGGCCGGAACCTCGCGGACCTCGGTCTCGGCAGCCTCGGCAGCGTGCGGTTGAGCGGCCGGGACGGCGTCTTCCGAGGCCTGGCGGGCCAGTTCGGCCTCGCCCGGACCGGAGCGGGGGTGCTCGGTTTTCTGACGTTCTCAAAGCAGCTCAAGGCGATCAGTCGGCTGCTTGGCGAGCTCGAGGCCCTCGAGTTCGAGAGCTTCGAGCTCGAGCTCGCCCGCGAGACACCGCGTCGGTTCGCCATCTCCGAGCTGACGGTCGTCTCCCCACTGGCGCTCATCGACGGCGGCGGCGGCGTCGAGGTGGAACCCGGCGTGCCACTGGCGGCGAGCCCTATCGACGCCAGCTTCCGAATGGCAACGAGCGGCGATCTGACGGTTCTGTTCGATGGTCTCGGTCTGCTCGGACCCGAGGAGGACGAACGGGGCTACCGGCCCTTGACTCGGCCGGTGACCGTGGGCGGGACGGTGTCCGAGCCCGACACCTCGGCCTTCTATGAGATGCTGGACGAGGCGTCGAGGGACTCGAAAGGCGTCGTCGGTGTGGCCATGCGGAAGATCAACAAGAAGCTCCAGAAAGGCCGCTGAGCCCGCCGGACGGAGATCGGCTCGCCCGTCTACAATCGCGATCGATGCAACACGGTATTGAGACCCTCTCACGACGTGTCCGGACGATGCTGGAGGAGCAGGCCGCCCCCGGCTACTTCGAGGCTCACTTCTCGGGCTCCCGGGACCTGTACAACCCGACCCGGAACCCGGACGGCTACATCGGGCTGTGCATCGCGGAAAACAAGCTCGTGGCCGATCTCGTGGCGAACCGGCTCGACGCCGTCGGAGCCGCACCGCCGGAGGTCCTCGGCTACGACGCCATGACCGGCTCGATGCGGTTCCGCCGCCAGCTCGGCCGCTTCATGAACCGGGCCGTCCTCGGTCGCGAGTTTCCTCCGGAGCAGATCTCGGTCCTGGCCGGCGCCGGCAGCGTGCTCGAGATCCTGTTCCACGCCCTGGGCGATCCAGGCGACGGCGTGCTGGTGCCGACCCCGAGCTACGCAGGCTTCTGGCTCGATCTCGAGCTGCGCAACCAGCTCGCCATCGTCCCGGTGCACACGCAGGCCGACGACGGCTTCCGGCTCACTGAGGAGCTGCTCGACCGGGCGATCGATGAGGCGGCCCGACCGGTCAAGGCGCTGCTCTTCACCAACCCCGACAACCCGCTCGGACGGGTCGCCCCGCCGGACGACATCGAGGCGATCCTGGCGTGGGCCGAGGCCCGCGGACTGCACGTCGTCTTCGACGAGATCTACGCCCTGTCGGTGTTCGGCGAGCAGAGCTTCGTCAGCTGCGCCGAACGTCGGCCAGTGCTGGGCGATCGGGTCCACATCGTGTGGGCCTTCTCGAAGGACTTCGGAGCGTCCGGGCTGCGCTGCGGCGTGCTCGTGAGCGAGAACGAGGCGGTCAACGCAGCGGTCGACGCGCTGGCGTACTGGGCGTGCTGTTCCGGCCACACCCAGCACGTGCTCGGCGAGCTCATCTCGGACGACCCGTGGGTCGACGGCTACGTCGCGTCCATGCGTGCGCTGCTCGGGGGCGCCTACCGCCGCGTGACGGCGGCGCTCGACGTCGGGGAAATCCGATTCATGCCGGCCGAGGCGGGCTTCTTCGTGCTTGTCGACCTCCGACGGTTCCTCAGCTCTCCAACCTGGGAGGCCGAGGACCAACTCTGGCGTCGAATCCTCAACGAGACGCGGGTCAACCTGACCCCCGGTTCCGCCTGCCACGTCGGCGAGCCGGGCTTCTTCCGCCTGTGCTACGCCGGGCTGCCGACCGAGACGGTGGAGGTTGGCGTTCAACGGATCGCGCAGCTGCTCGGCTGAACAACTTGCGGCCGTCCGCGACCGATTCGGTGGCGTGCATCGGGTTTTCTGATATCCTCTCTCGAAATCAACGACGTTGCACTCGGGACGTTTCCGTGAGGTTTCTCGCGTTCCGTCCCTCGTCTCGCGTGACGTCGCCGATCCGGTCCGGGCGCTGAGGAAAAGGAGACCATGATGCGAGCCACACCAATGCTGATCGCCGGGGCGATGATCCTGACACCCGCGTGGGTTTCCGGCCAGATCACGCCGTCCAAGGAATCGCTGTCGGACCTGTACCCCGGCAAGGCGTACTCGCCGTACGCCCAGAGGAGCTTCCCCGACCGGGTGTACTGGGGCGACACCCATCTCCACACCGGGCTGTCGATGGACGCCGGTCTCTTCGGCTGCCGGCTCGGCCTCGACGAGGCCTACCGCTTCGCCCGAGGTGAGGAGGTGATGGCGTCCAGCGGCCAGCCGGTCCGGCTCGGACGACCCCTCGACTGGCTGGTGATCGCCGACCATTCCGACGGCATGGGGTTCTTCAACGACCTCGCGGCGGGTGACCCCGAGATCCTCAAGTACGACCAGGCGAAGCCGTGGTACGACGGCCTCCAGGCTGGCGGCGAGGCGTCGGCGGATGCGGCATTGAGTCTGATCGGCACCTTCTCACAAGGCGAAATCGATCCGGAGATGATGGCCGAGTACTCGCCGGGCGGGAAGACCTACGCCTCGATCTGGGAGAAGGTGGTGGACGCGGCCGAGCGGTTCAACGAGCCGGGTCGCTTCACGGCGTTCATCGGCTTCGAGTGGACCTCGCTGGTCACGGGCAACAACCTCCACCGCAACGTGATCTTCCGCGACGGCGGCGACAAGGCCGGCCGGGTGGTGCCGTACACGACGCAGGCGCCGGTGGGCTCCACGGATCCGCTTGACCTGTACGCCTACCTGGAGAGCTACGAGAAGACGACCGGCGGCTCGGCGCTCGCGCTGGCCCACAACGGCAACCTGTCGAACGGCATCATGTTCCCCGTCGACGCCCAGTACACGGGTCGCGCGCTCGATCAGCTCTACGTCGAATCGAGGGCGCGCTGGGAGCCGATGTACGAGATCACCCAGATCAAAGGGGACGGCGAGACGCATCCGTTCCTGTCGCCGGACGACGCGTTTGCCGACTACGAGACCTGGGACGCCGGCAATCTCGATCTGTCCGAGGCCAAGACCAACGACATGCTCCAGTACGAGTACGCCCGAGAGGCGTTGAAGAACGGCCTGCTGCTCGAGCAGAGGCTCGGCACCAACCCCTACAAGTTCGGCCTCGTCGGTTCGACCGACAGCCACACCGCGCTGTCCGCTGTCGAGGAGGACAACTTCTTCGGCAAGGCGACCAACGCCGAGCCGTCGCCGAGCCGCATGATGCACCCATTTGCCGAGAACGAGAACGGTGCGTTTCAGGGGTACGAGCTCGTGGCCTCCGGTTTCACCGGCGTCTGGGCCGAGGAGAACACCCGCGAGGCGATCTGGGACGCCATGGCCCGTCGTGAGGTCTACGCCACCACCGGCCCCCGCATGCTGGTGCGGTTCTTCGGCGGCTGGGACTTCACCGATCAGGACCTGAACAGCCGGCAGCCGGCGTTCCGGGGCTACGAGAAGGGCGTGCCCATGGGCGGCGATCTCCGGGGTTCCGGCGAGGCGCCGACCTTCATGGTGTACGCGCTGCGCGATCCGATCGGCGCCAACCTCGACCGCATCCAGATCGTCAAGGGCTGGCTCGACGCCGACGGTACGACCCACGAGAAGGTGTACGACGTGGTGTGGAGCGGCGACCGTTCGCCGGCCGCCGACGGCACGGTCCCGCCGGTGGGCACGACGGTGGACGTGGAGAATGCGAACTGGACCAACACCATCGGCGCGTCCGAGCTCGGCGCGGTCTGGACCGACCCAGACTTCGATTCTGCCGAGAGTGCGTTCTACTACGCAAGGGTGATCGAGATCCCGACCCCGCGCTGGGTGGTCTACGACGCGTTCCGGTTCGGTGTCGACATCCCCGAGGGCGCTGAGGTCTCCCATCAGGAGCGCGCGTACACGTCGCCGATCTGGTACACGCCGTAGCGGGCCCTGAGGCCGGGTCGTCGCACATCGCCGACGGAGCAACCGCAGATCGAGTAGATCGCGCGGATCAATGCCGATCTCATCTCAAGGATGGCGGATGTTGGAACTTGGATCTTGGATGTTTGATGTTGGATTTCGCTGACCGGGGAGGTCGGCAGTCTGGGATCGACCGCGCGGGACTCGAATCGAGTTGCCGACTGCAGACGATGACCGACAGGAGAGTACGATGCGTCAAAGCCGTGTGACGAGCTGGGTCGCGATCGCGATGGCCTTGAGCCTGTGGACCGGGGCGGAAGCGGCGATCGAGTGGCCGCAGGAGATCGAGTCCGAGGAGGCCACCATCGTCGTCTACCAGCCGCAGCCCGAGGAGCTCGATGGCAATCTGCTCGAGGGCCGGGCGGCGGTAGCCATCGAGCTGAAGTCGACCGACGAGCCGGTCTTCGGCGCCATGTGGTTCACCGCCAGGATCGACACCGACCGCGAGGCGGGGACCGCCCTCGTCCGGGACGTCACGGTCACCGACGTCCGCTGGCCCGACTCCAAGGACCCGGGCGAGCAGCGCTTCACCCAGATCGTCGAGGCCGCGGTCCCGGCCAACGGGTTCGAGATCTCGCTCGACGCGCTGTCCGCCAGCCTCGCCACCGCCGAGCGCGAGCGGGAGAGCCTCGAGGACCTGCGGCACGAGCCGCCGGAGATCGTCTTTTCCTCCCAGCTCGCGGTGCTGCTGCTCTACGATGGCGAACCGCGCTTCTCACCGGTCGAAGGGAGCCCCTACGAGCGCGTCCTCAACACGCCGTTCCTGGTGGTGCGCAACACCAGGTCCACGACGTGCTACCTGTCGAGCGGCGCGCTGTGGTACCGGGCGGACGATCCGATGGGACCGTGGTCGACCACCGCGTCGCCGCCGAAGGACCTGGTGGAGATGCTGCCGCCGCCCGACAGCGACGATCCCCCGCCCGACGTGCCGCCGGAGATCGTCGTCGCCACCGTTCCCACCGAGCTGGTCGTCACCGACGGCGAGCCGAGGTGGGAGAGCCTCACCGGCGGCGAGATTTTGTACGTGAAGAACACCGAGACCGCGTGGCTTCGCGATCTCGCCACCGGCAACATGTACGTCCTGCTCTCTGGGCGGTGGTTCCGCGCTGAGAGCACCGACGGTCCGTGGACCTTCGTCCCGGCAGATCAGCTGCCGGCATCGTTCTCCGACATCCCGCCGGCATCGGACATCGGGGGCGTCCGGACCTCGGTGGCGGGGACCGACGAGGCCGAGGAGGCGATCCTCGACGCCTACATCCCCCAGACCGCGGCGATCAAGCGGTCCGAGGCGACGCTCGAGGTCTCCTACGACGGGGCGCCGAAGTTCGAGCGGATTCCGGGGACCGAGGTCTCCTCCGCGGTCAACACGGGTGCGCAGGTGCTCCTGGTCGGCGGCCGGTACTACGCCGTCGACAACGGGGTCTGGTTCACCTCGGCCTCGGACAGCGGACCGTGGGTCGTCGCCGACGAGATCCCCTCCGCGGAGATCTCCGAGATCCCACCGAGCTCGCCGGTCTACAACACGACCTACGTCGAGGTCTACGAGTCGACCCCCGAGGTGGTCTACGTCGGGTACCGCCCCGGCTATCTCTGGTCGTACCCGTGCTACGGCGTGCCGGTGTACGGCACCGGCTGGTACTACCCGCCGTACTGGGGCCGCTGGTACTACCCGCGGCCGCCGACCTGGGGCCTCCACGTCGGCTACAACCCGTGGACCGGGTGGAACTTCGGCATGAGCTGGTCGAACGGGTTCTTCAGCTTCGGCATGAGCTGGGGAGGCGGCTGGGGCGGCTCCCACTACCGGCCGTGGGGCTGCTGCGGCAGCGGCTGGTACGGCGGCGGGTACCGGCGGCCGGTGATCATCAACACCGGCGACATCAACATCGGCAACACGATCAACGTCGGCAACCGGGTCGCGGTGTCGAACCGCATCGGTAACAACGTCAACCTCGACCGTTCGCGCCGCACCAACATCTACAACCGCCCCGAGAACAAGGGGCGGGTCGCCGACCGTGCGACGGTGCAGCGCGACGTCAAACGGGCCCGCGCGTCGCGCGATCGGGACAACAACGTCTACGCCGACCGCAGCGGCGCCGTGGCGCGCCGCGACGGCGACGGGTGGCAGGTCCGCGATCAGGGCCGGTGGACGCCGGAGTCCCGGCCGTCGACCCGACCGTCGACGCCTTCGACCCGGCCCTCGACGCCGTCGACCCGACCGGGCACGCCTTCCACTCGGCCCTCGACCCGTCCGAGCACCCCGTCGACC
Source organism: Holophagae bacterium (assembly GCA_050115855.1). Taxonomy (GTDB): domain Bacteria; phylum Acidobacteriota; class Thermoanaerobaculia; order Thermoanaerobaculales; family Sulfomarinibacteraceae; genus JAHECW01. Next base: position 1,052 of record JASFPU010000008.1, on the reverse strand, counting down.
CGGCCGTCGACCCCGTCGACGCGCCCGAGCACCCATCCCAGCACCCGTCCCTCGACGAGACCGTCGACGCCGCAGATCAACCGCAACGACCTCAACCGGGCGCACCGGGCCCGCCAGGCGGGCCACAGCCGACCGACGGCACGGCCGATGCCGCAAGGTGGAGGGATGAGGCGGCGGTAGGCATGGAGGATGCGGTGCTCACAGATCGACTCCGCCACCCGGCGTTCCACATCATCGTGCTCGGCGTGCTGGTCGCCGTGGCGATCCTGGTGCTCCGTGGTGCCCCCACCGGTGAGGAGTCCCGGCGGGTGGTCGTCACCGGCAGCGATGTTCTGCAGCTGCGAGCGGGTTTCGTACGCACCTGGCAGCGCCAGCCGACCGACGCCGAGCTACGCGGACTGGTCGAACGGCACATCCGCCAGGAGGTGCTCTACCGAGAGGCCCTCGCCCGCGGCTACGACCGAGACGACCCGGTGGTCCGGCAGGCCATGCAGCAGAAGATGGAGTTCCTCGCCGCGGCCCAGGGTGGCCAGGGCCCACCGACCGACGACGAGATCGAGGCCTACTTCGCGCTCCGCCGGGAGAAGTACCGGCTGCCGGCGGTGGTGAGCCTGGCTCAGGTCTACATCAACTCCGACGCCGGGCAGGGGCCGGCGGAGCAGCGGGCGGAGGAGCTCCTCGCCCGGCTCGAACGGGACGACCCCGGGCCGGATGAGCTCGCGGTCCTGGGCGACAGCATCATGCTGAGCCCGACCTACGACAACGTGACCGAGAACGAGCTGGCCTCGATCTTCGGCCGCGACTTCGCCGACGCCGTCGTGGCGCTCGAGCCGGGCTCCTGGCGGGGCCCGATCCGCTCGGGCTACGGCCTGCACCTGGTCAAGGTCACCCGGCGCCGGGCCGGCAGGGTGCCGAGCTGGACAGAGGTGCGCCCCAGCGTCGTCCGCGACATGGAGTACGAGGCGACGACGGCCGCCAAGGAGCAGCTCTACCAGGAGCTCGTCCAGACCTACCGGATCGTGACCGATGCGGAGGTCGCCGCGCTGCTGGAG
>JASFPU010000007.1:0-18093 GCA_050115855.1 Holophagae bacterium | reverse complement strand
GCGCGAGCGTCGGCTAGCGATCGCCGGCGGACTGAGGATCGTATGAGCCTGGCCGAGCAGCCGGCGCTCGCGTTGCTCGAGTTCGACTCGATCGCGGTCGGCGTCCTCGCCGGCGATGCCATGGTCAAACGGTCGCCGGTCGCGATCGCGTACGCCGGCACCATCCATCCGGGGCACTACCTGGTGCTCGTCGCGGGCGATGTCGCCACGGTCGACGAGGCTTTCTGTGCGGGGATCGACGTGGGTGGCCGCGCGCTGCGCGACGAGATCTTCCTGCCCGCGGTCCACAGCGCGGTGGTCGAGCGGCTCCGTGGTCGGCGGGCGCACGCCTCCGGCGAGGCGCTCGGTGTGGTCGAAACCCGGACTGCGGCGGCGGCCGTCGCAGTGGCCGACAGGGCGCTCAAGAGCGCCGAGGTCAGCCTGGTCGAGCTCCGATTGGCGGACCGCCTCGGCGGCAAAGGCTACTGTGTTTTTTCCGGTCCGCTGGCCGAGGTCGAGGCGGCGGTCGAGGCAGGCGTGACCGCGCTTGCCTCGCCCGACGCGCTCGTCGCCGAGGTCGTGATTCCTCAGTTCCACCCGGAGATGTTGGCCAACCTCGAGGTCGAAACGGAGTTCTGGCGCCGTCTCGGGGGAGGGGAGAGCTGATGCAGCTCGCCGAGGTCCGGGGCACCGTGGTCGCGTCCACTGTCACGCCGGGTCTCGGGGGTGTGCGGCTGCTCATCCTCCAGCCCCTCGACCGCCGTCTCGAACCGGCCGGTGACGCCGTGGTTGCCGCCGATGCCGTCGCCATGGCCGGACCCGGCGAGCTGGTCTACTTCGTCGCCAGCCGGGAGGCGGCTCTGACGCTTGCCGAGACCTTCGTTCCGGTCGACCACGCCGTGGTCGGCATCGCCGACGCCGTGTCCGAGGTAACGTCGTGAAAATCGGCCAGGTCACCGGCACCGTCGTGTCGACGATCCACCTGCCCATCGTTGCCGGTCGGCGGCTGCTTCTCGTCGATCTTCAAGACCTCGATGGCCGGCGGACGGGAAACTACGTCATCGCCGTCGACACCGTTGATGCCGGCGCCGGCGAGACCGTGCTCGTGCTCGACGAAGGCAACGGTGCGAGGCAGGTGCTCGGCGAGCCCGACGCCCCGGTGCGGGCGGTGATCGTGGGGGTCGTCGACGAGGTGACCTGCGAGGCGCCCGCGAGTCGGTGGTGACGCCCGACACCATCGAACGCACGACGGCGGTCGGGCGGGACGCACGCCGCTCCGACCGCCGGCCGGATCAGAAGGGGTAGAAGATGACCGCCGGAACGTCGTCGCCAGACCCCGGGTAGCGGAGCAGCACCGCGATGTAGATCCCGGTGTCGGCCAGGCTGAAGGTCGGGCCGCTGCAGTTGAAGAACCGGAATTCGTGGAGCTGTGCGTCGGCGGCTCCGTCGCCGTCGAGATCGAGCGGGGTGTTCTCGGACACGAGCGCGCGGGTGTCGTCGAATCGGGTGATGTCCGGGGTATAGAAGATCGTGTAGTCGGCGCTGGAGAACGCCCAGAGCGTGACCGCCCGTCCGCGGTCATCGAGGCGGATCTCATTGGGAATCGCCATCGACCGAAGGCGCACCCCGTCGATGGTGTCGCCCTCACGCATGACCACGACTCCGTCGAGCGCGATGACGCCGTTGTTGTGGCTCGGACCGTCGGTTTCCGCACCGAACAGCACGTGTCCGGCGCTGTTGACATCGAAGTGCCAGAACCGGAAGGGGCTCTCGTTGGTCCCCTTCAGCGGCTTGCCCTCGGAGAATCGGCAGCTCCGGTCGACGACCAGCGCGGTGCGATCGCCGCGGTCGTCCGTGATGTCGACGATGTGGCCGTGGGTCTGGTTGGCGGCGATCCTGAAGTGTCCCATTCGGCTCACCACGCCGCCGCAGAGCGGGTCGCCGGTGCGCATGAGTGGCTCCGTCGGCTGAGTCCAGCCCGGTGAGCTTCGGTACAGTGCCTCGCCGCCGCCAGTCGGGCTCTGCCAGTCCGCCTGCCAGTACGTCTCTCCGGTGTCCAGCATCTGGATCCGCTTGACGTCGGTGATCGTCGCCTTGCCGGTCAGCCCGGGCGCCCAGGCGCCGAAGCGCTGGACGACGCTGGTCGGGGTGACGACCGCCAGATCGCCCCGAATCAGCCGGGCCTTGGCGAAGAACGGCCTGGACGAGGGCTCACCACCCCCCCACACGGGCTCGGCCCTGATGCCGAAACGATTGGGATAGAACAGCCGTGCACCGACTTCGGACGCCAGCACCGGGGTGTTCTCGCGGCCGTCGTGGCTCGCAACCCACATCGCACCCTGCGCACCACCGCCGAGCACAGCTGCGAGGCCGACCGCGTTGCCACCGGCCTCGACGGGTCCGGAGAGCGAGGTGACTGGGTCGGAACCGGCGCCCGGAATCGGATCACCCTCCTGCTGGATGAGAACGGGGTGCTTTCGGGAGTTGGCGATCTGAGCCGCCGCCGGCATCGACGCCGCGACGAGCAGCAGCGCGACCAGCAATGTCACGACGATGAACGGTGGGACGAGCTCGGTCGGTTGGAATGGCCCGAGCGGCGGCCACTGGGCGGTCGACATCCGTGCGGCCACTGCTGGCTGGGTGTGGCGGTGGGTCGCTGCAGTGGTGTTCATGATGGCCTCCCTTGCTCGGTTCAGTCATCAAGGTCGGTTGCCGAAAGATAAAAGTGGTGAGGGAAAGCTCCGGATTTCGTGCGGAAAATGTGGGGATCGTGGCGGGCCCGGTATCCCTTCGCACTCTCGAGTCGGACGCGGCAGTGGTTTTGGTGACGATGGTTCGGCCGGCAACGGCAGGCACCGCGGCGCAAGTTGCCGATCCCGTCGTGGCGATCATGTAGTCTCGACAGGAGCAGGAGACGCTTCTCCGCGGGCCGAAAGAGACGAAGAGATGCTGCTACCCATCGGTTCGGATCAGACGACGGTCCGGCGGATGCCGTGGGTGACGTTGACCATCCTCGGCCTCTGCGTCGCGGCGTTCCTCGGCACCCTGGTGGCGCCCGGTGACGAGGGCGCCGTCGTCCGGGCCGAGGTCGCCGCCGTCGAGTACTTCCTCGACCACCCCTATCTCGAGCTCGATCCGCAGCTCAAGGGCTACGTCTACTACTCACAGAGGCAACGGACAGACGACATCGTGCCGCCCGACAGTCCGACGCAGATTCGACGCGAGCAGAACGAGCTCGACCGGCTCGCGGCGGCCTACTTCGCGGCCCGCGATGGGCTGCCGTTCTGGCGCTGGGGCGTCGTTCCCGCTGATCTCCAGCCGGTTGCGCTGGTCACCCACATCTTCATTCACGCGGGGCTCCTTCACCTGCTCGGCAACCTGTTCATCCTCTACCTGGTCGGGCCGGCGGTCGAGGACGCGTGGGGTCGTCCGCTCTTCGCGGCTTTCTACGTCACGGCCGGGGCGGTCGCGGCCCTGGTCTTCGTCGTCGCTCACCCGAATCTGGCCGAGCCCCTCATCGGTGCGTCGGGCGCGGTTGCGGGGGTCATGGGCGCGTTTGCCGTGCGTTACTGGGACAGCCGCATCACCTTCTACTACTTCGTGTTCTTCGTTCGCATCTACCAGGGCACGTTCTCGGCGCCGGCCTGGATGATGCTCGGCCTGTGGGCCGCCGGCGAGCTCGCGTTCGCGCTCGGATTCTGGGCGTTCTTCAGCATCGCCGACCTCGGTGATATCGGCTTTCTCGCTCACGTCGGCGGCTTTGTCTTCGGTGTCGGTTTCGCATTCCTGATTGGCGCTCTCCGGTACGAGGAGCGTTTCGTCGCGCCGGTTCTCGACCGGCACGAGACCGTGCACGATGCGGGCGACGTCGGCCGTGCGCTCGATCTCGCGCGGCAGGGCCGGACGGTCGAGGCGATCGAGACGCTCGACCGAATGGTCGCCAGCGACGTCGGCAACGCCGACGCGGCCGCCGCGTTGTGGAACACCGCGCTGGCGACCGACCGGCCGTCGGTGGCCGTGCCGCGCGTCGTGGCGGCGTTGGCGGCGGCGGTGCGGGCCGGCGATGTCAGCCTGCCGGCCCAGATCTGGACCGAGCTCGTGCGGACCTGTCCGGGCGCCGACGTCGATTTCAGGACGGCGACCAGCATCGCCGAGATGCTCATGCGAGAGGGCCTCGAGGGCGACGTCGAGACGACCTTGAGGTGGCTGTCGGGCAGAGTCGACGGATCGACGCCCGAGGGGATCCTGGTCCGGTTGGCGAGGCTCGCGCGGCAACTCGACCTCGCGGCACCGTTCGCGCAGCTCGCACTCGACCGACCAGACCTGCCGCCCGAGGTCGCGACCGAGCTCGGCGGCGAGCTCTGAGTCCATCCGGATCGACGAGCTCACGACGCTGTCCCGATTCCCGACGACGCCCGGGTCGGTCGGGCGCGGCCGGCCGCGGACAGCTACTCCTTGAGCGGGTTCTCGGCGTAGATCTTGTCGGCCTCGTAGAACGCACCGTTCTCGAGCACGATGTCGTCACTGTTGCCGAACTTGCCGTCCGGCCCGGCCGAGATCAGATTGTACTTGTCGATCCGAAGCAGACGGTAGAGCAGGGGGTTGCCCCAGCCGTCAGTCTTCTTGAGCCCCTCGGTGAGACTGGGCGGCATCTCTTCCAGGGTCTCGGGAAACGAGTTGCCGCCCTGGACGTTGGTGCCCATGTAGAGGTTGATCATCGGGCCCCACTCGACCATGCGCTTCTCGGTGACAACCCGCGGACCGCCGCAGCCGACCGCCACCACCGCCAGCGCCACCACGATGACTCCCAGCTTGATTCGCATCATATCCTCCAAGCTCGTCTCGCTCGATCTCGCTCAGGACCGGAAACCGAACATCGAAACAGACAAAAAACCAAGATCTGAAACCTCGAAACTGACCAACGAAAACTGACAACTACGTCGCCCCGACAGGCACCTCTTTCCGTCCGAATCGTCGAAATAGCTGACCGTTGACGTACGAAAAGCGGGCGGTCTCGCCGCCTGTGGTCAGGGTCAGACGCACCTTGTCGCCGCACTTGGGTACCGTCACGGTTGCCATCGGCTGCCACTCGGTCACCGTGCGATCGGCGCAGACCGATGTGCTGTTGTCGCGTTCGACCGCCTCCACCACGAGTCGCGCGTCGCGCCACGGCTCGGAGGTGGCGTTGGCGACGACGAGGGAGCCGTCCGATTCGCCCTCGACGGCGATCGTCAGCTCCATGGAGTCGCATCCGACCACCGCGATGGCGGCCAGGATTGCCACAATCACTCGGTGCGACAGTGTCACGAGGAACCCCCCGGCGGTCGGCTGTCCACGTCAATCGGAGCCAACGGAATCGACGTCGATTTTATCGGATGTGTCGCACATCGGCCACCGGAGGCGAGGTCGGCCTGGTGAAGCACCGCTTGCGCGGCGGATCCGGGCACGGTAGCGTCGGACACGAGGAGGCTTCCAACCGTGCCCGAACGCCACGCGTACGTCGTCACCGACAGCGGTGATGACCGTCGCCGATTTCCCGTCGGCTCGAGATTGCTGGTCGGACGGGATGTGGGCTGTCAGCTCGTCGTCAGGGACCTTTCGGCGTCGCGCCGTCACCTGGAGATCTGTGCCGAGAACGGCGGATTCTGGTGCCGGGACCTGTCGAGCCGCAACGGCACGCGGGTCAACGGCGAGCCGATCTCCGAGCAGGAGCTCACCGACGGCGACGAGATCCGCCTCGGCAACACCGTGCTCCGCTTCGAGCTCGCCGCAGAGGCCGCCGCGCGTCCACCGGAGCCCACCGTGTTCCTCCAGACGGTGATCGACCGGGCCGGGAAGGAGCAGGAGCCGCCGTCGTCGTCGCGTTCCAAGGAGCTGCTCGAAGCGGCCTACACCCTGATGAACGCGATGTCGTCGACCTTCGACGAGTGCGAGCTGGTCGACACGATTCTCCAAACCACAATGGGGGCGGTCGGTGCGCAGCGCGGCGCCGTGCTGTTCGCGGGCCCGGACCGGCAGCTCGAGCCGTGCCCGGTGTGCGGCCGCGTCCACACCATCCGAGACGGCGTGTCGCGGCCGGCGGACATCGATGACTTCAATCTCAGCGAGAGCGTTGCCACCCGCGTGCTGCGCAACGGCGAGAACGTCCTCATCCGATCGGCTCGGAGCGACCGGCCCATCGACACCTCGGTGAGCATCGCCGCGCTGAATCTGACGTCCATCCTGTGTGTGCCGATCCGCACCCGGGACGAGGTTCTGGGCATTCTCTACATCGACACCGACCTCGCCAACCACGAGTACACCGAGGACGACATGCTGCTCGCGGCCGCCGCCGGCAACAGCGCCGGCCTGGCGCTCGAGAACGCCCGAATCCACGCCGATCTGCTCGAGAAGCAGCGGATGGACCAGGACATCCACGCGGCGTGGACGATCCAGGAGGGATTCCTCGTGCGCGACTGGCCGGTCGACGATCCGCGGATCGACGTCTACGGTGTGACACGGCCGGCCAGGATCGTCGGCGGCGACTTCTACGATTTCGCCTGGCTCGACGACGACCACGTCGGGATGCTGATCGGCGACGTCAGCGGGAAGGGGGTTCCCGCAGCCTTGACCATGGCGCTGCTGCTCGCGGAGTTCCGACTCTGTGCCACCGGCGCCGAGTCGACCGCGGAGGTGATGCGACGGCTCAACGAGCGGATGGTGGCCCGCAGCCGGCGCGGCACCTTCTGCACCGCGGCGTTGGTCGCGCTCAACGTCACGACCGGGCGCATGATGGGGGCGAACGCCGGGCACCACCCGGTCCTCCGGGTGTCGGGCAACGGAGCCGACACCTTCCTGCCCGCCTCGGGACCGCCGCTCGGCATCCTGTCCGGCGCCGACTGGAGCGACGAGGAGTGGCTGGTCGAGCCCGGACAGACGCTGCTGCTCTACACCGACGGAATCGTCGAGGCAAGAAAAAACGACGCCAGCGAGAATGAGGCGGGCGCCATCCGCGAGTACGGGATCGAGGGGCTCGAGGCGGTCGCCCGCCGCAACAGCGGCGCGACGCCGCAGGAGCTGATCGAGGCCGTCCTGGACGATGTCGAGAGCTTCTGCCGCCCGCTCGCCCCGCACGACGACTGCACCATGATCGCGCTCACGTTTCACGGCAATGGCTGAGCCGAACCCGGCCGCGCTCCGCGTCGAGGTGTCGTCGGACCCGCGGGCGCTCGGCGTGATCCGCGGCGTGCTTCAGGTGTGGCTCGGGCTGGTCGGGTTGCCCGCCGGCCGTCGGGCCGAGGTCGTGCTGGCGGTTGACGAGGCCTGCTCCAACTGCATGCGCCACGCCTATGGCGGTCAGATCGACGAAACCGTCGAGCTGTGCTTCTCGGCGACCGACGACTGGCTCGAGATCGTGGTCAGCGACCGGGGGAGGCCGTGCCCGAGCGAGTGCATCGAGTACCGGCCGCTCGAGGCACCGGACCCCGACCAGCTGCGACCTGGCGGTCTCGGGGTCCGGCTGATCCACGAGGTCTTCGACGAGGTGCAGTTCTGCCGTGGCACCATGACCGGAAACTGTGTCACCATGAGGCTTCATCTCTGACGCGGATACGGGGTTTGCAGTGAAGATCCAGACCACCCGAACCGAGACCGAGACGATCATTGCCGTCGAGGGCGAGGTCGATCTCTACAGCTCGCCGGAGCTCCGCAAGGCGGTGTTGAAAGCGGTACCGAACGCCGAAGGCGGGCTCGTCGTCGACCTCGGCGGTGTCAGCTACATGGACTCGTCCGGGGTCGCGACCCTTGTCGAAGGGCTTCGCAGCGCCAAGAAGCACGACACGTCCTTCGTCCTCGTCAGGCCGTCATCGGCGGTCATGAAGGTCCTCGAGCTGGCCCGATTGGACCGCGTCTTCGACGTGAGAACCGACGGATGATCGGGCTCCTCGGGAGGCTCGGACGGTGGGCTCTCGAGCAGCTCGGCGCGGCTCTGAACGTTTCGGTGCTGATGGTCGAGACGTTCTCGTGGGTGGTCGTCGCACCGCTGACCGGACGGGGATTCCGTACCCGCAGCAGCGTCGAGCACTTCGTCGAGTACGGTGCCCGATCGCTCCCGATCGTCGGCATGATCTGTTTTTTGATCGGCGTCATCATCGCGCTGCAGGCGTCGTACACGCTGGATCGATTCGGTGCCAACCGGTACATCGCCGATCTGGTTGCCGTGTCGGCTCTGAGGGAGCTGGCGCCACTCATGACGGCGATTCTGATCGCCGGCCGGTGTGGGTCCGCGATCACCGCCGAGATCGGCACCATGAAGGTCAACGAGGAGATCGATGCGCTCGAGGTGATGGGCGTCAGCCCGCTCAAGTACCTGGTGGCGCCCAAGTTCACTGCCATGGTGCTCGCCGTGCCGGCGGTGACGGCGCTGGCGATGGGCATCATGATCTGTGGTGGCTGGCTGTCGGCGGTGCTGGTGGTCGGCGTGGAGAGCGAGGTCTACATCAGCCAGACGGTGGGGGCCATCGTCGAGAAGGACCTCCTGACCGGTTTGGTGAAGAGCCTGTTCTTCGGGATCGCGATCTGCTGGGTCGGTGTCTATCGCGGTTTTCAGGTCGAAGGCGGCGCCGAGGGCGTCGGCCGACGCACCACCTCCTCGGTCGTCACGTCGATCTTCCTGATCATCTTCGTTGACCTCATCTTCACCGTTCTGTTCTACTACCTGTGACCATGGCTGAACAACAATCCGTGATCGTCGTCGAGGATCTGGTTGTCGCATACGGAGACAACGTGGTGCTCGACAAGGTCTGCTTCTCGGTCCAGAAGGGCGAGATCTTCGTCATTCTCGGCGGCAGCGGCTCGGGCAAGACCACCCTGCTGCGAAACCTGGTCGGGCTCATGCGCCCGCAATCGGGACGGATCCTGATTCAGGGCAGGGATTTCACCGCCATGTCGGAGGGCGAGCGGACAAAAATGCGGCGCACCATGGGCATGTGCTTCCAAAGTGCGGCGCTGCTCGGGTCGATCTCGGTGGCGGACAACGTCGCGCTGCCGCTTCGCGAGCACACCAAGCTCGAGGAATCGACCATCGACATCATGACCCGGATCAAGCTCGAGCTGGTCGGCCTGAGCGGCGTCGAGGACTATCTGCCGGCCGAGCTCAGCGGCGGGATGCGCAAGCGGGCCGGGATTGCCCGCGCCATGGCCATGGACCCGGAGCTCATTTTCTACGACGAGCCGTCGGCCGGCCTGGACCCGATCGTCGCTGCCGGGTTGGATGAGCTCATCCGGACCATGCAGAGCACCTTCAACCTGACGAGCGTCGTGGTCACCCACGAGATGGAGAGTGTCAGGATCATCGCCGACCGGATCTGCGTGCTCCACCGCGGCAAGGTCGCCGGCATCGGCACGCTCGACGAGCTCGAAGCCTCGGACCACCCGTACATCCGTCAGTTCTTCGAGCGGCGGCCGGATGATGCCGATCACGAGGACCCGGCCTACGCCCGATCGCTCACCGGTGTCGAATGAAACGAGAGGACCATGCCAGCTGAGAAAACCAACTTCACCGTCACCGAAATCAAGGCGGGCGTGCTGGTGCTGGCCAGCGTGCTCGTCGTGGTGGTGTTCATCGGCGCCATCAGGGGTTGCGGCGCAGGCGGCGAGAAGATCAACCGTTACTCGGCCGAGTTCACCAGCATCAACGGTCTCGACCTCGGCGCCGAGGTCCGTTTCGGTGGCGTCAAGGCGGGCAAGGTCGTCGCCATCGAGCCTGACCCCGAGAATCGAACCAAGATCCGCGTCGAGTTCGAGATGCCGGCGGCTCTGCCGGTCAATCACGGCAGCGTGGCCACCATCGAGCAGATCAGCTTGACGACCGGCAAGCACCTCGAGGTCACGACCGGGTCAAAGGATGAGCCGCTGCACGTCTCCGGCGATCGAATCAGGTCGGAAACCACGTCGGGAGGTTTCGTCGACATCCCCGATCTCGACGGCGTCGTCAGCCGGTTGGAGACCGCGCTCGACGGCCTCATCACCCTGCTCGGCGTCGAGCGGGCGCAGGCGGCCTCGGCGCAGAACGGCGAGGAGATGGTGGATCTGGCGGCCGTGACGGCGGCCCTCGAGCGCGCTCTGAACGCCGGCACGGACACCATCGAGACGGTCGACACGGCGATCGCCGAGAACCGGGACGACCTTCGGTTGATCGTCGAGCGACTGGCGGCGCTCGAGAACGCCGCACTCGACCTGGTGACCGATCTCAACGCGGCGGTCGACGAGAATAGGGAGCCGCTCAAAGAGACCGTAGTGAACTTCGCCCAGCTGAGCGAGGAGGCGTCGCGCCGGGTGGAGGAGCTCACCGAGTCGTTGTCCGTGACCCTCCGCTATCTCGAGTCCCTCGGCGGCGACGCCAGCGGTCTGGTGGACAGTCAGCGGCCGACGCTGGAGCAGATCCTGCTCAACCTCGAAGCCACGACCCGAAACCTGAAGCAGTTTTCCCAGACCCTGGCGGAGCGGCCGAACGCGCTGGTCCGGGGCACCGGGCCCAGTGGCCGGTCGGATGGAGGTCCGTGATGCAGGTCCGTCGTGCCGTGGTCGCGTCGGTTCTCCTTCTGGCGTCGTGCGCCTCGGCGCCGAAGCTCAGCTACTACACGCTCGACATGAGGCCGTCCGGATCGGCACGCAGCGATGCGAACCTCGCCGTACAGCGGTTCACCGTGACCGAGCGCCTGGACCGATCGCAGATCGTCATTCAGGCGAGCCCCGTCCGCGTCGAGTACTACGCCACCGCGCGTTGGGCGGCGGGGCTCGGCGGAATGGTGCAGCAGAAGCTCGGCGGCGAGCTCGGGCCGGCCGACGCGGAGGCTCGGGTGCTCACGGTCTCCGGTCGCGTGACCGCGTTCGAACAGGTCGACACGGACTCCGGACCGCAGGCCCTGGTCCGTCTCGACGTCGTGATCCGGGACCATGGCGGCGATCGGTCCGATGTGCCGCTGATCGAGGCGACCTACGAGGCGAGCCACGCGCTCGACGGCGACGGCGTGGAGGCCCTTGTGCGTGCCCTGTCCCGTGCGACCGAAGACGTCGCGGTCCAGATCGCGAATGACGTCGAAGCGATCAGAGAGTCTGGCTGAACCCCCGGACAACCGGACCCGAACTTCCGGCAGTGGTCACGGCGAGGCCGAATCGGCGTCGCCGTGACCGCTGTCGGAATCGGCATCGACATCAAGGAGCGTGTGCTCAAAGAACTTCCAGATCTTCTTCCGCATCCAGTTGAACCGGAGCGGCGTCATCGAGTAGAACGACCTCCGGTGGTCGCGGTCGATGGTGTAGCGCTCCGGTCGTCCCATCACCTCCCAGAGCGCGTCGCGAGCGCTCTGAGGAACGCACTCGTCGCGTCCGGCGTCGAAGATCAGGACCCGGGACGGGTCGATCCGGTCGGGATAGGTGGCGGGGTCGACGTCGGCGAAGATCGGCTCGAGCCGGGCCTCCATCTCGTCCCGCGTCCAGCCGATGGTGTCGTGCGCCCAGTTCTGCACGGTCTCGGTCCGGGCACCGACGCAGCGGGCGATGACCTCGTGCGGGTGGGCGCCGCCCATGACCAGGACCAGGGCGTCGATCCGAGGCTCCTGGATCGCGATCGTCGGGGCGAGCATGGCGCCGTGGCTGAAACCGATCAGGCCGATGCGATCCTGAGCGATCTCGGGCCGGGTCGCGGCCCAGTCGATGAGCCGACGGATGTCGACGACCATCACCCGCTCGCGCTCGGCGCCCTCGGCCCAGGTCTCGACGAACTCGGTCTCGTCGGTGATCGCACCGAGCGCGGGCCAGTCGATGAGGAACCGCTCGCCGAGCACGTTGAGCACGTGGATGTCGCCGTTGCTGCGTTTGCACAGCGTTCGGGTGACCGCGTTGGACGGGTAGACGTGGCGGCCCCAGATCGGCAGGATGATGACCGCCGGGTGGCGGCCCGGTCGGGTGCTCCGGTGGTACTCGACGGTGACGAGATTGTCCGGCTGACCGTTGTCGCCGACCGACGGAAAGGACAGACGGCGCACCCGGTAGCGCCGACCGACGTCGACGGTGTGGTTGTCGACTGTGACCGGCGCAGGTCGAGAGGTGAAAGGTGGATCGGTCGATCGCCCGATCGGGGCCGTTCCGCGACCCGGCGGCGGCGTGTGATGGATGGTCGCGCAACCCACCACGAACAAGGTCGCCACCAGAGCTCCACACCGTCGGGTGAGGCGCTCGAGGTGAGGCCGAGGCTCGGATCGATGCTCCATGACAGCCGTTCGATTGCCTTCGTCAGAATTTGAACAGTGCTTCGAGCATGACGGTCCGTCGCAGCACATCGCCGAAGACGTGCTGCTGCACCCGGTCGTCGAGCAGGTTGAGCACCTTCAGATTGGTTGTCAGCCAGCCCTGCCGCCAGTGGCGTCCGACGCTGAGGTTGACCAGCGTGTAGGCGTCGCTGTAGCCGTAGTAGAACGGCTGCAGGCCCTGAGCGAAGAACGCCTCGTCGGAGTGGTTGACGGTGAGGTTGCCGAGCCAGACGTCGCCGTTGTACATGGCGCCCAGGTTGTAGCGGTTGCGGGGCGGCGTGTGGATCGTGTCCGACGGGATCCGGTCGGGGTCGCCGACCGGATCCAATGGCTCGGGCAGGCGCTGGTACGAGTAGTTGCCGAACAGGGTCAGGCCGCGGCGGAATGTGTGGCTCGCCGACAGCTCGAGCCCGGCATCGCGGAGGCCGCCGATGTTGAGCGTCAGGACGTTGGACGGGAAGCGGACCCCGTTGAGCGCGAGGAAGTCGATGACGATGGGGTTGAGGGGCCAGCCCGGCGGTGGGTTGTCCGAGGTGTAGTAGGGATCGACTCCGGCCTCGATGAGCGCCTCCTTGGATGGCGAGGTGGAGATCTTGTCCTTGAGCTCGCTGACGTAGACATTGGCCTCGAGCCGGGTGCGTCCGCCGTTGAACGTCGCGGTGTAGCCGAGCTCGAGCTGCTCGATGGTCTCCGCCTTGAGATCCGAGTTGCCCCAGGTGTTGGTGATCAGCGGAAAGTCGTCCTCGAGCCTCGGGTCGATCGTGCCGACCGGGAAGTAGCCGCCGATGATCGACAGCTCCAGGTAGTTCTCGATCGCCGACGGCGCCCGGAAGGCGCGGCTGTACGAAAGCTTGAGCGAGTGCCCGTCGACCGGCGTCCAGATGAACGCCGCCCGCGGCGAGAGGTTGATGTCCTCCAGGTTGGAGAAGGAGTCGGCCCGGGCGGCGAGCGCGAGGCGGAAACGACCGAGCTCGATCTCGTCCTGGACCCAGGTCCCGACCTGGAGCCGGTCTTCGGCGTCGGGTGCGATCGACAGTTCGAAGGTGTTGGCGCGGACATTGCCGCCGAACGACCAGAGGTGGTGGCCCCAGAACAGCTGGCTCCAACCGACGTCCAGATCGTAGACGCCGTTGGTGAAGTCGATGCGCAGCGGCTCACCCTGGGCGTCGAGCGAGATCAGGCTCGGCGCCTTGCCCTGGAGGTAGTTGCCGAAGACCTGGGCGCGGAACCCCCCGCGGGTGTACGCGATCTGGCCGTACGCCAGGTTCGTTCCGCGCTCGGCGTCGAACGGCCCGATGGGGGTCTGGATGATCCCCTCGGTGTAGGCGATGCCGGCCGCGTACCGGATCTTCCCTTCACCCTCGATCCTCTGATCGACCCGGACGTCGATCTTCGGCTGCAGCGTCCCTTCGTTCTGGTAGGGGACGTCCTCGAACGAGCCGCCGCCGACCACGACCGCGGGCTCGACGGGTGTCTCGACCTCCGGGATCATCCCGGTCGGGCGCTCGAAGGGATCGCTCGCCGACACGCCGGCCGAGATCCGGTAGGCCACCGTGTCGGACGGCGCGTCGGCCCAGCGCACGTTCAGGCTGCCCAGACCGCCGAAGCCGCCGGCGGCGCTCGACCGTTCGAGCAGACCGCCCGTGACCGAGAACTCGAGGCCCTGGGACTCGCGAGGTGTTCGGGTCACCAGATTGACAACGCCGGTGGCCGCGTTGGCGCCCCACATGGTTGACGCGGGTCCGCGCACGACCTCGATCTGCTCGATTTCGTTGCCCTGCACCGAGGCGAGGTCCCAGAAAATGACGTTGAAAAAGTCGAAGAACAGGGGCCGGCCGTCCACCATCGCGAGCTGAGAGCCGGTGAGAAACGGGCTCGGACCGCGGGTGGCGACGTTGACGTCGCGGGCCGACGACTGGACGACGTTGGCGCCTGGCACCTCGCGCAGCAGGTCGCCGACATTCTGTGCCGGTCGGGTTTCGATCGTGTCCCGACCGATGACGCTGATCGTGGTCGGGGCGTCCTCGAGCAGGATCTTGGTCCGCGACGCGGACACGACCACGGTGTCCTCGAACGCGGGTTGGAGCTTGAGCTCGACGTCCAACAGGTCGCCAGACGCGATGTCCAGAGTCTGGGAGAGCGTGACGAAGCCCGGCATGGTCGCGGTCACTCGGTAGCGGCCGGGCGCCAGATCGGAAAAACTGAAGCGGCCCTCGACGCCGCTCAGCACGGCGCGGTCGGCCGCTCCCTCGAGCCTGACCGTCGCCCCGGGCAACCCGGACCCGGCGGTGTCGACGACGCTGCCCGACAGCTCGCCCGTCTCCTGGGCCGATGCGTCGACCCCGGCCGAAACCAGGATCACGACGAGCGCAATTCCGATCACGGATGGGTATCTGCTCCAGCGCACTGGCCCTCCTCCTCGAAGCTCGGCCGCGACCGCATGATAGTACGGACCCGGCGGTCGCCGGCCATGATCTTCGCCCCACGGTGTCTGACCGGGATGAACCGGTGGTGCCTCAGGGGCCATCGTCGGCGATGGAGGGGTCGGTCGGCGATGACGGGTCCGCGGTCGGACGCTCCCGGAAGAAGATCCACAGCGCCGCCGGCAGTGCCGTGAAGTCGGCCAGCATGGCGAGCGCGAACGCCATCGAGGTCACGATGCCGAACTGGCGCATCGGCGGCAGGTCGGACAGGGCGAGCGCCAGAAACCCGCCGGCGTTGATCACGGTCGCGAACAAGATGGCGTGGCCGGCGACCCGGATCGCGTGCGCCAGCGCCGCCTCGGTCGAGCCGCCGTTGCGGCGCTCGAGAAAGTGGTAGAAGAAGTGGATCTGGTCGTTCTCGGTGACGCCGAGCACGGTGGTGGCGATCAGGATGGTCGCGATGTTCAGCGGAATTCCGGTCAGCCGCATCACCAGGAAGGTGACCAGGATGGCGAACAGCGACGGCACCATGGCATTGAGCCGTGCCGGCCCCGACCGGAACACCAGGACGAAGGTGACGAAGATGATCGAGAAGGTGATGGTGAAGCTCTCGACCAGCGTCGGCACCAAATGGCCAGCGATGGTCGCCTGCAGGACACCGCCGCCGGTGAGCCGGTAGGAGCACTCGGCGAGTGCCGGGTCGGTCGCGGCGAGCTCGGTCCACACCGCGTCGATGGCCGCTGTCAGGTCCTCCATCCGGTGCTCCGAGCCGGCCGACGAGGTCACCGTGAGGTAGGTCGAGGCGAGGCTGTCCAGGTCGACCCACTGGGCGACCGAGGGCTCGGTGAGCAGCAGCTGCTCGAGGTCGGCGGCCTGGCGGGCGAAGACCGCCGGGTCCGAGACATCGGCGGCGTCGACACCCGACATGACGCGCCGCAATCGCAAGATGGTCGGCTGACCGACCACCGATCCGACGGCGGGCCGGGCCTCGAGGGCGCGGGTCAGGCGGTCGAGCGCCTGCAGCACCTCGGGCTCCACGACCGCGTCCTCCGGGGTCGTGATCCAGACCTTGGCCGACTGCAGCCCGAGCACGTTCTGCTCGAACCACCGCGTGTCTCGCGCGACCGGCTCGTCGGGGTCGATGTACGCCAGGGCATCGGTCTCGAGCTCCATGCCACCGATGACGCCCGGAATCCCGAGCAGCGCGATCAGACCCGACACGGCGAGGATCGACGCGGTGACGACCAGCAGCCAACGCCAGCGGTACGACCAGCGCGGCAGGACCTCGGCGACCCGCTGCACCCAGGCGCCGGCGACCCGCTGCTCACGGCGGGTCGGCGCTCTGAAGCACGTCTGGAGCGCGGGGTAGAGGGTGAAGCAGACCACCCAGCCGAGCACCAGACCGCCGGCGGTCCACAGACCGAGATCGCGGATCGGCCGGATCTCGGACACCGTGAGCGCCGCGAAGCCGACCGAGGCGGCGAACACCGATGCAGTGACGGCGACGAACTTGTTGGCGAGTGCGGCGACGCGATGCTGCTCGAGATCGACGGCGGGCGGCTGATCGACGAAGCGCGAATGGAGGTAGACCAGGCTCGCGGTGGCGGTCACCATGAGCGTCAATGGCACGAGGGCCGAGACGATGGTGAACTCCAAACCGACCAAGCCGGCGAACGCCATTCCGAGCAGCACTGCGGCGGCCAGCGAGAGCAGGATGGCGGCCAGCGCCCGCCACGACCGGTACAGGCCGAACACAAGGGCGACGACGAAGGCGCCGAACAGCGGGAAGTAGATCAGGCTGTCGACCGAGGTCTCGCGCTCGAGCCAGGCCTCGACCCAAGGCCGGCCGACACGCCGGACGGCTGTCACCGAGGGCAGGCGGTCGGGCATCTCAGAGACGACGACGTCGATCTCGTCGAGCAGATCGTTGCGGACTCGGGGGCCGGGCGCGTCGAGCGCCAGCACCACCGACAGAAAACCGTCGCCGATGAGCCCCTGACGGCGGAAGAAGTCATCGGCGCCGACCATCGAGCGGAAGTCGCGGATGTCGTCGGCCGGTGATCCGGCACCGGCGCGGCTCCGTCGCCAGATGGTGGCGACCGAGAATGCTCCGACACCGTCGATGGAGCCGAGCTCGGCCTCGGCGAGCTCGAGGTCGGTGAGCGCGGCGGCGCTCAACGGGTCGGCGGTTTCGAGCACGACGAGCACCGTGTCGCGCTCGGGGAAGATCGCGTCGAACTCGTGGGATGTGGTGACGTCGGGATCGGACGACACCACCATGCTCTCGATCGAGGTGTCGTGCGGGATGTCGACGGCGAGGAACGTGGCCCAGGTCAGAAGCGCCACGTACGTCAGGATGATGATCCACCGCCGGCGGATGATGGCGGCGAACAGCGGCTCGAGGCGGCGCTCGAGGGCGCGGTCAACGAGGGCCACGGTATGATTCCTCCATGTTCGCCGGGTGCTCCCGTCTCGTGATCCCGATCGTCTGCGCCGTCGCGTCCCTCCCCGCGGCCGCCTCGCCCGGCGCGGGCGACGGGCTCAGGCTGATCGTCTGTGCTCCAGGATACCCGGGGTCCACCGCCGAAGCGCAACCGGCGATGGACGGGCTCGCCGAGGCCGCGGCCGAGGCCGCCGGATGGTCGCCGGGAACGCTGGCCGCCGCGTACTTCGAGAACGAGGCGGCCGGCCTGTCGGCGCTCGACGAGTCGCACGCAGGACTGGCGCTCGTGACGCTGCCGTTCTTCCTCGAGCACCGCACATCCCTCGACCTCCGACCGGTGCTGCTCGCGGTGCCGACCGGCCGGAAGGCCACTGAGCCGTGGACGCTGGTGGCGGGCGCCGGAAAGGTCACGACGCCGGCGGATCTGCGCGGTTGGACGGTGGTGAGCCTGGCCGGCCACTCCGAGCGTTTCGTCCGCGGCCCGGCGCTCGGCGACTGGGGCGAGCTGCCCGACGGCGTCACGATCTCGTTCTCCGGCAGGGTGCTGACCTCGCTGCGCAAGGCGGCCCGCGGCGAACCGGTCGCGGTGCTGCTCGACGCCGAGCAGGCGGCGGCGCTCGACACGCTGCCGTTCGCCGACCAGCTCGAGGTCGTCCACCGATCGCCGCCCGTGCCGGTGTCGGTGCTGTGCACCGTCGACGATCGCGTGCCGGAGGAGCGGGCGCAGGCGTTGATCGCTGCGTTGTCGTCGCTCGCCGGACGTGCGTCGGCTGCAGATGCCCTGGCGGGGGTGCGGATCGAGCGCTTCGAGTCGATCGACGAGGATGCCCTCGATCGCGCCGTTGCCGCGTTCACCGAGGCCGGGGGGTGAGACGAGCGCCGGTCATCGCCATCGGCGTCCTGACGGTCGTCGCGTCCGCCGGCTGCACCGCCGCTCTCAAGGAGCCGCCGAACCTGG
>JASFPU010000006.1:0-18260 GCA_050115855.1 Holophagae bacterium | reverse complement strand
GTTTACCCGAATCCCGGATTCAGTGTCACAAACCTGTAAATCAACGGCGGCGGGCGACTCGCGGCTTCGGATTTGCCGGGCGGAGCGCGGTCGAGATAGCATGAGAGTCCAGGGTCATCCACCTGAGGACAGCAACGGCCGGGAGGCAGCGTGGAGCGCATCGGTCACTACACCATCGTCTCGGAGCTCGGGCGCGGCGGGATGGGGGTCGTCTACAAGGCCCACGAGGAGTCGCTCAACCGGTACGTCGCGATCAAGGTTCTCGGCGAGCATCTCCAGGACGACACCGAGTACGTCGAGCGGTTCGTCCGAGAGGCGCGGAGCGCCGCCGCACTGAGCCACCCGAACATCGTCCAGATCTACTCCATCGCCGAGGACCAGGGCACGCACTACTTCGCGATGGAGTACGTCACCGGCACCAACGTCCAGCGGATGATCCAGATCCAGGGCAAGATGGCGCCGGCGGACGCCGTGCGGATCATCCTCCAGGCCGCTGCTGGGCTCGAGGAGGCCCACTCGCACGGCGTCATCCACCGCGACATCAAACCGGCCAACCTGATGGTCACCGAGAAGGGCCTCGTCAAGATCGCCGATTTCGGTCTAGCGTTGATCGGCGGCGCGACGAATCGCCTGACGGCGACCGGGATGCTCATGGGAACGCCCGGCTACCTGTCACCGGAGCAGTGCCTCGACCAGTCGCCGGACCACCGCACCGACATCTACTCGCTCGGCGTCACTCTGTTCGAGATGGTGACCGGGAGGATGCCGTTTCGCGCGGACAGCCCGCTGGCGCTGCTCAAGCTGATCGTCGAGGTCGACCCACCCGACGTCGGCGAGCTGAACCCCGACATCGACGACGAGCTGCGCTCGATGATCGCAAAGATGCTGGCGAAGGATCGCGACGAACGGTACTCGAGCTGCAGCGAGATCATCGACGACCTCCAGGGCTGGCTCCAGGCGCACGGCGAACCGCCTCATCCGTCCACCACTGCCGGCGCGACGCGGGGACCGTCGTCGGTTCCCCCGCCTCCGCCGTCGACGATGACGGACGAGGAGATCAACACGCAGCCGACGGTGGTGGTCGACAGCGGCGTCTCGTCCGAACCGCCGACACCGAGCGCGACGCCGCCGGCAACTCCCGTACCGACACCACCGACGCCGCACGCCACGGCGCCGGCGACCCAACCGCCGCCCCCGGCGACTCGGCGACGAACCGGGCTGCTCGTGGTCGCCGTGATCGCCGTCGTCGTTCTCGCCGGAGCCTCGCTCGCGGCGTTTCTGACCGTGAAGAGCGGCGTGCTCGATGGCATTCTCGGCGACCGGGCACCACGGGCCGCCGAGCTCGGCGACGAGGCGGCACGAGCTCACAACGCGACGGATGAGCCGACCGCGTCGGTCGATCGAGGCGCGACCACCGAGCCGATCGGCGAAGGCGCCGCCGACGACGCTCAGCCGGCCCTCACCGCGGGCTCGACCAGCGGTCCCAGCGCCGGGCGCGCCGAACCGTCAACCGACGTTCCGCGACCCGGCGGAACGGGATCCGGCAGCACAGGTTCGTCCCGTCCCGAACCGGCGGCCGGCGAGCCTGCCGCAGCCGCCGTCACCGCTCCGCCGACGCCGGTTCCGACACCGGAGCCGACCGGTACGGTGGTCATCGCGTTCGGCGACCGCCGACTCGCGGTCGAGGCCGAAGAGTACGTCAAGGCGCGGCTCCGCCGGGGCGGCGTCGAGGTGGTCGAGGTGACGAGCATCCCGGGCTTCGAAGGGTTCGCCGCCGCCGATCGGCGGCCCGATCCCGACGCGGTACGCGACGCGCTCCGCCCATTCGCGCGGTACCTGGTTGCGGTGCGGGTCGACCCTCTCGGTGAACGGGAGGTCTACTTCATGGGGCAACGCGACCTCGTGCATCAGAGCCGGATCTCGGTCAACCTGGTGGATCTCGCCACGGGCAGCGCGGTCGGCCAACGCTTCACCGACACGATCGAGCACACGCAGCTCAACGTCGACGAGGTCGTCGCCGAAACCCTGCGCCGCCCGTCCACCACTCTGCTGCAACGGCTCCCGCGTCACTGACCGGCGGGCCTCAACCACGTTGGCAACGGTCTCGGCCTGGGCTACCGTGGTTTCAGGCGTCGACGTGGGTGCCCGTCCGACCCTGCAGCGAGTCCCCCGACGTCAGCTCCTCCGCCCGCCGAGCAGCCCCGAGCGGAACAGGAAGTAGAGCAGCGTCATCAGCGTCGACACCGCCGCCGCGACGTAGGTGAGCGCGGCCGCGTTCAGCACCCGGTCGACGCCCTGCCGCTCGGCACCGGCGACGATGCCGTGCTGCACCAGGAGCACCTTCGCTCGTTTCGACGCGTCGAACTCGACCGGCAGCGTGACGATCTGGAACAGCAGCACCGCGGAAAACAGCAGGGCGCCGGCGATCACCATGTTGGCCGACGACATGAAGAGACCGATGAGCATCACGAAGTAGCCGACGCTCGAGCCGATTTTTGCCGTCGGCACGAGCATCGACCGAATGCCGAGCGGCTTGTAGTGCTCGGCGTGCTGAATGGCGTGGCCCGCCTCGTGCGCGGCGACACCTACCGCGGCGATCGAGCGGGAGTCGTAGACGCCCTCGGACAGGTTGAGCGTGCGGTTGACGGGGTTGTAGTGGTCGGTGAGCATCCCCTGTGATCGCAGAATCTTCACATCGCTCAAACCCGCGGACGCGAGCAGCCGGGCGGCGGCTTCGGCCCCGGACTGACCGGTGGCGGTCGGCACCCGGGAGTACTTCTTGAACGCGTTTTTGGTCTTGAAGCTCGCCCAGAGCGAGAGCAGCAAAGCCGGGGCGATGAAGACGAAGTACATCGGATCGAAGATCATTCTTGCCTCCGTGCGGCGGTCGAACTCAGCCGAACAGGACAACAACCCGCCGACGAGATTTCTTCTCGCTGCAGCGCACCACGCCGGACACCGATTGGGTAGAGAATCGGTGAAGCACGGACAAACGGCGAGGTCTCCGCTGTATCATCGCCCGGCCGAACCGAGGAGGAGCCGTAACCCGCCACCATGACCGACATCCTCGCCACCGATCACGACACCGGCGGTCTCGGGATCGTCGACGGCGATGTCGCGACCGGAGAGATGACGGTCCGGTGGTCGACCGGATACCACACCGGACAGTGGGTCCCGCTGTTCGCGTTCGGTCCTGGTGCCGGACGCTTAAGCGGTGTCTTCGACAACAACGAGATCCCCGTACTCATCGCCAACCTCTTGGGAATCGACGGGTTTCCGGCGCTTCGTCCTTGAACTCACTGTGGGGTGGTGATAGGGTTGCCGACCGTCCGGCCGCCAATCTCTCGGCGGCCGCCTCCCGAAAGGACCCGACCATGAACCTCGCAGCAGGCCTCAAACGGCTGGTGCTCGGCCCGGAAACTCAGCCGATACCCAATCTCAACCGCAACGATCGATGCTGGTGCGGCAGCGGTAAAAAGTACAAGCAGTGCCACCAGGCCGAGGACGACAAGAAGCGCGCCGCTCAGCGTGCCGCCGCCGTGAAACAGGCGACGTCGAGTCTCAAGCGCGGTTTCTGACGAGCGGCGACGGCGGGTCGGTCGGGGACTAGATCCGGCGTCCGACACGTTGCACTCGGCGGGAGCAGGACCATGGCCGACATCGAGTTCGTCAAACAATTTCCGCACAACCACACCGCCGGCGAGATCGACGACGTTCTCACCACCGTGGTCGAGCGCCTCCACGCCCAGCGCGACACGCTCGCGACACCGCTTCGACGGACGTTTCGCGGCCATCCCCTGCCGTCGCGATCGGAGATCGTCCACGTCGTCGAGCTCCTGCGCTCGGTCATCTTCCCCGGTTACTTCGGAAACCGGGACGTCACCGACGAGAGCCTCAACTTCCATCTGGGGGCGGTCCTGCACCAGGCGTCGCTCATCATGGTGGACGAGGTCCACCGCGGACTGTGTTTCGCCTGCAGCAAGGAACCCGAGGCGCGGACTCCGGCGACCTGCCTGGCCAAGGCCAAGCGGATCACCGCCACGTTCCTCGAGCAGCTGCCGGAGCTGCGTCGGCTGCTCGCTCTCGACGCCATCGCCGCCTACGAGGGCGATCCGGCCGCGACCGGCCCATCGGAAGCGATCTTCTGCTATCCGGGCGTCCGCGCGCTGACCAACCACCGTATCGCCCACGAGCTCTACCGTCTCGACGTGCCGCTGATCCCGCGGATCATCGCCGAGCACGCCCACTCCGAAACCGGCATCGACATCCACCCCGGCGCACGGATCGGCGAAAAGTTCTTCATCGATCACGGAACCGGCGTCGTGATTGGCGAGACCACGATCATCGGCGACCGCGTGCGGGTCTATCAGGGTGTGACGCTCGGCGCCAAGAGCTTCCCGCTCGATGCCGAGGGCAACCCGATCAAGGGCATCGACCGGCACCCGATCATCGAGGACGAGGTCACGATCTACTCAGGCGCCACAATCCTGGGCCGGGTGACGATCGGCCGCGGCGCGATCATCGGCGGCAATGTGTGGCTCACCCGGGACGTGCCGCCCGGCAGCCGGATTTCCCAGGGACGCCCCACCGCCCAGCTGTTCGAGGCTGGTGGCGGCATCTGACCCGAGCGCTCCACGGGACGTCTGCCACGCGCGCCTCAATCTCAATTATTACACTTGATTCTCAATAACAGTTCGGCGCTGAACGCGTATCATGTTCACGATGTCGCGCGCCTCTCGTCAGTTCGCCGTGCTCCTCGCGCCCGGGGTTGTCGCGTTCTTGATTGCCGCGCTGTCGGTGGCGGACATGTTCCTGCCCCGGCCGTACGACGGCGTCATCCTGGAGAGCGACGTCCCGGGATCGACCATGGTCGGCATCGACCGGTCGATCCTGTCATCGGCCGGCCACGCCCAGCAGCTGCTCAACCGGCACACGATCGGCGAGTTCGTACCCTACATGCTCCGATCCCAGGGCAGCGTCAAGGAGTGCGAGGTCGAGCTCGGCCGACGGCAGATCGGCGACACGTCCTACCTGTACGCGGCTTTGCTCGGCTTCCTTTTCTTCGGCGTCGGCACGTTTGTCGTCGTTCGGCAGCCTCGGCTGCCGGCGGCTCGCGTCTTCTACACCATGTGCAGCCTGTTCCTGCTCTTTCTGGTGTGCCGGCTGCGCCCGGCGTCGTACTCGTGGGTCGACACCTTCGTGCTCAGCACCGGGACCATGGCGCTGCTGTTCCTGCCCGCCGCGTTCCTGCACTTCTTTCTGATCTTCCCACGACCGGTGTGGCAGTGGCGCCACGACCCGATTGCCGACACCATCGGTTGGATCGCGCGCCGCAGTCATCAGCTGCTGCCGATCTACCTGCTGCCGCCGTTGGTCTACGTCGCGACCCTCGCCTGGTCGTGGTGGACCGGCCGGCAGATGGCGCTGATCAGTGGCGCTCCGCTCTTCAACTGGTGGGTCATGGTCGGCTACATGGTGCTCGGTCTCGGCGCCCTCGGTCTGAGCGCCCGGTACCTGCCCGACGTCCAGCAGCGCCAAGGGGCGGGGCTGGTGTTTGTGGGAACGCTGTTCGGGGTGGTTCCCTTCATCCTGCTCGCGGTCGCATTCCCGTCCTTCCTCGACACGGAGCGGTTCATCTTCTACGGCGTCGTGCCGCTCATCCTGGTGCCGGTCACCTTCGCCTACGCGATCGTCCGATTCCAGCTGCTCGATATCCGGGTCATTCTGCGCAAGAGTTTGCTGTACACCATCACCACTGCGCTGGTGACAGCGGTCTACGCCCTCGGCATCGCCTCGTTCAACCGGATCTTCCAGGGCACCCGGCTCGCCGACTCGCCGTTCTTCCCGGTCGTTTTCGCCCTCGCTATCGTGCTCCTCTTCGAGCCCCTGCGGCAGCGCCTTCAGGGTCCTGTCGACCGGTTCTTCTTCGCCGAGCGCCACCGGCTCCAGAAGGCGATGGTCGAGATGGGCGAGGCGCTGACCAACCAGGTCGAGATCGGTCCGGTGGTCACCCAGCTCGTCGAGCGTCTGCCGGAGCTTCTCGGGCTTCACTTCGCCGCGTTGTATCTGCCCCATCGAGGCAGGCTCGAACGGCGGGCCGGGCCGGAGATGCTGCCCGAGGAGCTGCCGATCATCGCCGTTCTGCACGATTACCTGAAGGCCAAGGGTCCGCTGCTCCGGATGAGCGAGCTCGCCCCCATCCGGCTGCTGTCCGTCGATGTCGACCGGCTCGGCGCCGAGCTGAGCCGGGCCGGGGTCAAGGTCGTCGGGCTGCTCGCGACGACCCGTCGATCGGTGGGCATCATGCTGCTGTCCGGCAAACGTGGCCAGACCGCCCTCGAGCGCGAGGAGATCGAGCTGCTCCGCGGGTTGCTCAACCAGGCGTCCATCGCGTTGGAGACCAACCTGCTGCTCGACGAGCGCACCCGCCAGGCCGAGCTCGAGCGCGAGCTGAAGATCGCAGCCTCGATTCAGTCGTCACTGCTGCCGAAGCGACTCGAGGCCGCCGCGGGTTGGGAACTCGCCGCGGTCTGCCTTCCCGCTCGGGAGATCGGCGGCGACTTCTACACCGAGCTGCCGACTGCAAACGGTGCCGGCCATGCCGTGGTGTACGGCGATGTCTCCGGCAAGTCGATCTCCGGGGCGTTGATGATGATGGCCGCACACGAGGTGCTCAACACCCTGGCACTCGCCCACCCGGATCCGGAGGAGCTGTTCCAGCTCGCCAACGAACGGCTGTATGCGCTACGGGGTGACCGCCAGATGAGCCTCCGGGCCGGAAGCTTCGTCGCACTCGGTTACCTGGCGTTCCCGTCCGGCGCCGGCGAGGTCCGCTACACGCTGGCGGGCCAACCGCCGCCGCTGCTTCGCCGCCACGGCTCGACCATCGAGCCGCTGCGGATGCCCGACCACCGACTGCCGCTCGGGGCACTGCGGTTGTCGGGACATCGCGTGCTCGCGGTCGACATGGACATCGGCGATCTGCTGGTCGCCTACTCGGATGGCGTCGTGGAGGCGCAGACCCCGGACGGCGAGCTGTTCGGTGAGGACCGGCTCGCCCGGGCCCTCACGTCTGCCCCGGAGGGTTCCTGCCAGGAGGCTGTCGACCACGTTCTGGAGGCGATCGCGAGCTTCACCGGCGGCCAGCCGCCGTACGACGACGTCACGTTGCTCGCGGCGCGTCGTATCGGGCCCTGACAGAACCGTCGGGCGCTCGGCCGACCGCTACTCCTTCATCATCTCCATGTAGTTGAAGTCCTTGCGGGTGGAGCCCGCGGGCGGAGCATAGGTCCCCGCCGGCGGGTCCGTCTCCTCGATCGAGACCACCCGGTCGCTCGAGCCGACCTTGGTGTCAGCCGCGAAGCTCATCGACATGGTCGCCTCCTGGGCGACGATGAAACCGTCGATCGTGGCGATCTTGTCGATCATCGCCTGCATGCCCGGCTGGAGCCGCATCACCTCGCCGTACAGGTCGACCCACTGCTCGACATCGACCGGTGTGTCCTTCGACGCCCACAGCACCGAGTCCATATTCATCATCTTCGACGTCATCTTCATGTCGTACCGTCGCGCATTCCACTCGCCGATCTTCTTGGTCTCGTCGGTCGCTGTGATCGTGACGTCGAACTGCATCATCTTCATCATCTGATCGGCCATACCGGGCGGCAGCAGGGTGTTGAGGTCGACCGGTAGATCGACGACTGCGTAGGTCGAGTCGCTGTGGTTGATGATGTACATCTTCTTCTCGTCGAGCAGCACGACGGTCGAGGTCGAGCCTTGATCCATGCGCATTTTTCGGTCGCCGAGCCAGGTCACGTGTTCTTCATCGGTGGCCGGCTGGCTCTGGCCCATCATGGTGAAACCGTCCTGGTGGTGGGCCTGGACGACCTTGACGTCGGCGGCGGCAAACCCGGCGGCGAGCATGGTGACGAGTACGAGCGCGACTACGCGATCGAGGCGCATGTTCTTCTCCTTGGTTCGAGGTGCGGTTTTCAGATCGTCCCGGGGTGCATCACGGCCGGCATCCTACCAGAGACCGGGTTGCCCCGTCGCGATGGTCGATCGGACAGGGGTCATGCTCTCAGCTGTCGGCAGAACTCGACGAATCCGGCGAGGGTCTCGTCGAACCTGCGGCCGAGCACCTCGTCGGTGAATCGGCCGCGATCGTCGATCGCCCGGCTGACGTCGGGGATGAAGACGCGTCGACCGAAGAGGTGGGCGTGGCGATACTGGAACACCATCTCGAGCTGCTCGACACCGCGAACGGCGCCCCACGGTCCGGCCGACAGACCGATGAACGCAGCGGGCTTCTCGTACAGGCTCTCGGGAAAGCGAAGCATGTCGATGAAGTACTTCATGACACCGGGGAACGACCCGTTGTACTCGGGAACCACCGTGACCACACCATGAGCGGCGAGGATCGCGTCCTGGAACGGCTCGAAGGCGGTCGGTTTCTCGGCGTAGCTCGCGCCGTCGAAGAGCTCGGCCGGAAGCTCCGCGAGATCGAGGATGTCGACTGTCGCTCCAACGTCCCGCAGTCGCTCGACGGCTCGCCGCGCGACCTTGGCGGTGTTGCTCTGCGGGCGGTTGGTGGCTGAGATGACGGTGATCATGGATGGTCTCCGGAGAGGTCTCACGCTGCCGTCCCCTGCAACGACGGGGCAGCGGGCGTGCATTCCAGCCGCGGCCCGATGACGAGACGATGACACTCGGTCGCAGCGACACCGCTAGAATGCGCTGCGGAGGACGATCATGATCCCACGTTCCGCAACATCGCTGATCACCGCCGCGGTGCTCGTCGCGGCCGTAGCCGCAGAGGCGAACGTCACCCACCACGATCTCGACGTGCGACTCGACCCCGCCGGTCACCGGATCGACGTCGTCGACCGGCTGCAGCCTGGAACGGACCTCGCGATCGCTCCGGACGGGACATACCACATGGTGCTCCACGCCGGCCTGGCCCCCGAGATCGCGACCCCGGGCTGGCGGCTCGAGCCGGTCGCGGGTCCGGTCGAGGCGTCGTTCTTCGGCATCAACGCCACCACCGACACGGTGGCCGAGAACGTACCGCTCGAGGCGTGGCGGCTGCGCCGTGCGGCCGACGTCATCGGACCGGTCGAGATCCGGTACGGTGGGGTCATCCACCACCCACTTCGCACCCAGGGCGAGGAGTACCAGCGCAGCTTCTCCGAGACCCCCGGCCTGATCGACGAGCGCGGCGTCTTCCTCGCCGGTGCGTCGTTCTGGCTGCCGAGCTTCGGCGACGATCTGGTGACCTTCTCGCTCACTGTGAACGGGTTGGCGCCGCCGTGGGACGTGGTCAGCCAGGGGCGCCGCACCCGGCACGAGATCGCCGCGGACGGCAGCCGGACCACCGCCTGGGCGCTCGAGCATCCGACCGAGGAGGTCTACCTGGTCGCCGGACCGTGGATCGAGTACGCGGAGCGCGCGGGCGATGTCGACGTCTTCGCCTTCCTCCGCGACGACGATCCCGGCCTCGCCGGCCGCTACCTCGATGCGACCAAGCGGTACCTCGAGCTGTACAACGGCATGCTCCCGCCATACCCGTACGCGTCGTTCGCGCTGGTCGAGAACTTCTGGGAAACCGGCTACGGCATGCCGGGATTCACGCTGCTCGGACCCCAGATCATCCGGTTCCCGTGGATCCTGACTTCGTCGTACCCGCACGAGCTGCTGCACAACTGGTGGGGCAACTCGGTCTACGTCGACGCCGACACCGGCAACTGGTGCGAGGGACTGACTGCCTACATGGCGGATCACCTGTTCGCCGAGCAGCGCGGCGAGGGGGCGACCTACCGCCGAGCAACGCTGAAGAAGTACAGCGATCTGGTCGGTGCGGGCAGCGATTTCCCGCTCGCCGAGTTCGGCTCGCGGCACTCCGCGGCGTCCGAGGCCGTGGGTTACGGCAAAAGCCTGATGTTGTTCCACATGATCCGCCGGGCCGTCGGCAACGAGCAGTTTCTCGCCGCACTCGGCCGCTTCGACACCGACCATCGCTTCAGTCGCGCCTCGTTCGCCGACATCGCCCGCGCCTTCAGCGAGGAGGTCGGCGGCGACTGGGAACCCTTCGTCGACGAGTGGGTCCGGCGGACCGGCGCGCCGAGCCTCGAGCTCGTTGACGTCGTCGTGTCCGAGCACACCGGCAGCGAGCTCCCGTGGTCGGTGTCCGTCACGATCCGCCAGACCCAGGACGGCGAGCCGTTTCCGCTGACCGTCCCGGTGGCCGTCACGGTCGACGGCAGGGACGAGCCGGTCTGGGTCGAGGCGGGCACCTGCGGCGTCCGCGACTGCACGATCGAGGTACCCTGTGCGTCGCGCCCGTTGCGACTCGACGTCGACCCGGCGTTCGACGTCATGCGCCGGCTCGACCCGCTCGAGGTGCCGCCCGCGTTGACGACGTTGTTCGGCGCCGACGATCCCCTGTTTGTGATGCCCTCGGCAGCGACCCCAGCCGAGCAGGCCGCCTGGCGCGAGCTCGCCACGGCGTGGGCCGCGCCGGCCGAGCCCCGAATCGCGCTCGACAGCGAGCTCGAGACGCTGCCCACCGGTTCGGTGTGGGTGCTCGGTTGGGGCAACACCCTCGCCGACGAAGTCGCCGGACGCGTGACCGAGCAGGGCGCCGAGGTCGGCGCCGGGGGCGTGAAGCTGCCGACCGGAGAGCTGCCGCGCACCGGCCACTCGCTGGTGCTGGTGTCGCGCGCGCCGACTGACCCGGGCGCCGCGCTCGGGTGGGCGGCGGCGGATCCGGTGGCCGCAATCCCCGGCCTCGCCCGCAAGCTGCCCCACTACACACGGTACTCCTATCTCGGCTTCAAGGGCGCCGAGCCGGAGAACGTCGCCAAGGGTATGTGGCGACCGCTGTCGTCACCGCTGGTCCGCAACCTGACCGACGGTCCGCTGGCCGACCTCGATCTGCCGTCGCGGACGCCGCTTGCCGAGCTCCCCGCGGTGTTCGACGCCGACCGCCTCGCCCGTGCGGTCGATCACCTTGCGGACCCCATGATGGAGGGCCGCGGGCTCGGCACCGCTGGGCTCGAGGCGGCGATGCTGTGGGTCGAGAAGCAGCTGTCGGACGCCAAGATCCCCGCCGCCGGCTCGACGGGATACCGCCAGCGCTGGAGCTGGCGCGGCGGCGAGCCCGAGCGGTTGCTTCCGCTGACCAATCTGGTGGCGGCGGTTCCCGGGAGCGACCCGGAGCTCGCCCCGGTGCTGGTGATGGCCCACCTCGATCACCTCGGCAGGGGATGGCCCGACGTACGCAGCGGCAACGAGGGGCGGATCCACCCGGGCGCCGACGACAACGCGTCGGGCGTCGCGGTGCTGCTCGACCTCGCGCGCGCGATGGCGTCGGAGCCACCGCGACCGCGGACCGTCCTGTTCGCCTTCGTCACCGGCGAGGAGGCCGGCCGCCTCGGCTCGAAGCACCTGCTGTCGACGATGCCCGAAACTGACCGACCGTTTGCCTGTGTCAACCTGGACACCGTCGGCCGGCTTTCGGACGGGGCGCTCTACGTGCTCAACGCCGACTCCGCGCGCGAGTGGCGCTTCATCTTCATGGGCGTCGGCTACACAACCGGCGCTCCGATCGAGGTCGTCGCCGAACCTCTGGACAGCTCGGACCAGATGAGCTGCATCGAGCTCGGCATACCTGCGGTCCAGCTCTTCACCGGGCCGACGCCCGACTACCACCGGCCGTCCGACACCGCCGACACCATCGACGCCGACGGTCTGGCCGTGGTGACCGAGGCGGCGCACGAAGCGATCGGCTACCTCGCCGAACGGTTGGAGCCGCTCACCGTGACCATCGACGGGACGACGTCGGGCGGGAGTCCGAAACCCGATCAGACTCCGCGCCGCGCCAGCCTGGGTACCATGCCCGACTTCGCCTTCGATGGACAGGGCGTTCGGGTCCAGCAGGTCATGCCGGGATCGGCGGCCGAGGCGGCAGGCCTGCTCGCGGGGGATGTCCTGGTCGGCTTCGACGGCGAGGCCGTGACCGACCTCCGAAGCTACTCGTCACTGCTCAAAGCGAAGCGTCCCGGCGACACCGTCATCGTCACCGTGCTCCGTGACGGCGAGCAGGTCTCGGTGACCGCCACCCTGGGGGAAAGGTAACACCGCGAAGGCTCGAAGGATGCACAGCACCACAGTTGACGAGCCCCGGGTGCGGATCCCCCGCCCGCGGCTCGCCAACACCTGTCATACTGTTTTCTTGGCGGACTTTGCGCCTTGGCCGTTCGATTCCCGTCAGCCTCCGGGTTCTGTGATACGGTCCCACGGTTCGGAATGACGGGCTGCGAACGGTCCGTTTTCCACGGAGAACGGCGGGACACCGCCCGCGCACGGAGGACATCATGATCGAGTTCACCAACGAGGCGACCTCCCGAATCAGCGAGTATGTCGAGCAGATGGACGGGTGCCTCGGGATCCGCATCGTGGCCCGCCAGATGGGCCACCACCACTTCGCGTACGACATCACCCTGGTCACCGAGTCCGATGTCAACGACGACGACACGGCGACCGACCTGGGGTCGTTCAACTGCTACACCGACCCGGCCAGCACGGACAACCTCGACGGCGCGACCGTCGACTGGGTGTCGGACGTCAGCGGCGCCGGTTTCAAGATCGACAACCCCAAAGCGGTCGTGTCATGGGACGATCCGGTGGCCCAGAGGGTGCAGCAGGTGCTCGACGACAAGGTGGCGCCGTCGCTCGCCAGCCACGGCGGTTGGGTCGAGCTGACGAAGGTCGAGGGCGACGCGGCCTACGTCGCGTTCGGCGGCGGCTGCCAGGGTTGCGGCATGTCGCAGGTCACGCTCAAAGAGGGGATCGAGCGCGCCATCCTGACCGACGTCCCCGAGATCAAGCGGGTGCTCGACGGCACCGACCACGACGCCGGCACCAACCCGTACTACCAGAGCTGAGGAGCGACGGAAAGGGCCGCGCAGCCTAGCGGACCCAGCTCGTGTTGTACGGGCGGTCCTCGACGGCGATCGCGTGCTCGGTCGGCGTCAGCGGTTTGAAGGTATCGACCATCACCGCGAGCTCGTCGGTGCGCGTGCTGCCGACCGACGCCTCGTAGGTGCCGGGATGGGGTCCGTGGGCGAGCCCCCGCGGGTGGAGCGTCATCGACGCCGGCCCGACTCCCTTGCGCGATGTGAAGTTGCCCTCGACGTAGAACAGAATCTCGTCACAGTCCGGTGAGGAGTGTGGGTACGGACAGGGGATCGCTCCTTCGGCGTAGTCGACGACTCTCGGTACGAAGGAGCAGATGACATAGCCGTCACCGGCGAACGCCGTGTGGACCGTCGGCGGCAGATGGATCAACCCGGTCTTGGGCTGGAACGCCTTGATCGGGAACGCGAACGGCCAGAGCTGGCCGTCCCAGCCGACGACGTCGAACGGATCGTGGGACAGCTCGAACGCGGTCAGCCGAGCGCGCGACTGGACGACGAGCCGGCGCGGCGCGTCCAGCGTCGCGGGACCGCCGTCGGGCCACTGAGGCTCGACGAAGTCGCTGTGCACATACGGTGCGTACATCGACAGCTGACCCTCGGGGGTCCGGTACTGCTTCGGCACCCGCAGCGCCGACCGGGCCTCCATAGTCATGAGGTGAGCGGGCCCGTCGAGGAGCCACCGGTGGGGCAGGCCCTGCGGTACATACACGTAGTCCTGTGCCGTGAACGGCACGACACCGAACGCGCACTCGACCCGGCCCGATCCGGCGTGGACGAAGGTC
This sequence comes from Holophagae bacterium, assembly GCA_050115855.1. Classification (GTDB taxonomy): domain Bacteria; phylum Acidobacteriota; class Thermoanaerobaculia; order Thermoanaerobaculales; family Sulfomarinibacteraceae; genus JAHECW01. The sequence continues at coordinate 4,501 of JASFPU010000006.1, read as the reverse complement.
AGCTCGTCGCCGTCCGCGTTCGCGACCAGGGTCGGCTCCGATTCGGTCGGGCGGGCGAGCCAGATCCCCACGTCGCTGTTGGCGAACATCAACCGGCGAGCAAGCAGCGGCGTGCCGCCGCTCGGCAGCTGCTCGGTCAGGTAGTGGCAACGCCGCAACGGGCCCTGCCAGGCAGGCTCCGCCCAACCGGGATGGGGACCCATCTCCTCCTCGGACTCGACCCAGTGCGGGGGCTTCCGGTGCCACGCGATCGTATACATCGACTCGAACCCGACGCGCGTCATGCAGTGCTCGAAGGTCATTGAGCCGTCGACCTCGAACACGGTGTGCGGTTTCTTCGGAATCTGCCCTCGCATCGTCCTGTGGATCATCTCTCGCCTCCATCAGTGTTGAGTTCTCTGTCGTGAGCTCAAAGCTGTCATCGCAGAGTGATGCCATGGCGGAGGTGGCCACGTGCGATGATACTCAAAACTCAGAACTCACAACTCAAAACTCCTCACGATCCTGCACCGGCCTCGAGCTGCTTCTGAGCAGCCACCCGCTGCTGCTGGTCGCGCTCGATCGACTCGAACAGGGCGCGGAAGTTGCCCTCCCCGAAGCCGCGCGCGCCCTTGCGCTGGATGACCTCGTAGAAGAACGGTCCGGCCGTGTCGTCGTCGTACAGCAGTCCGCCCTCGACCATGAAGATCTGGAGCAGGTAGCGGTCGCTGTCGCCGTCGACCAGGATGCCGAGCCGTCTCAGCTCGTCGATGTTCTCGTCGAAGTTGGTCACCTTCTGGCGGACCAGCCGCTCCGGCATCATGTCGTAGTAGGTCGCCGGCGTGTCGAGGAACTCGATGCCGCTGCGGCGGAGGTTCTCGACCGCCGGCGTGATGACCGGCACGTGGAAAGCGACATGCTGCACCCCGGGGCCGTTGTTGTTCTCGACGAAGGCGTAGATCTGGCTCGATTCGTAGTTGGGCGTCACCGGCTCGTTGTTGGCCAGCTTGATGCCCGACTCCGCGTCCCACATCACCTTTGACGCCAGACCCGATCCGCCGGTGTCAGGGTTGATGTCGCAGGTGTGGAAGTGGACCCTCCAGTACTCCTCGAAACCCATGACGTCGCGCAGCCAGGTCACGTGGGGCTCCAGCGTCAGGAAGTTTGACGTAATGTGGTCGATGACCTGGAACCCGTTGGAGTTCGTCTGGGACGTGCCGTCCAGCGGCTCGAAGCCCGGCTGCATCGCATCGGCGGCGCGCTCGACGAACCGGAAACGGACATCGCCCAGCGGAGTCGCGATGTCGAAGTGTCGGTAGGGGCGGCCGTTCGTATCGACCTGATCGGTGATCTCGGTGCAAAAGGTTGCCTCGCGCTCGTCGAGCACGCGTCGTGTGTGTTCAATGTCGCGGACTCGGAAACCGACCACACGGACGCCGTCCGGGTGGCGTTTGAGCCAGCGATCGGCCGCTGCGCCCCGCTCACGCGGAGTGACGCAGACACACTGCGCCTTGCCGGCACGAAACAGAATCGCATCCTCGCCGCGCTCGGCGGCGGTCCGCTCATCGAGTCGCGCCACGACGGGCACGTCCATCATCTCGGTGTAGAACTTCCGGCTCCGCTCAGCATCTCCGACGACGAACTCGTAGCTGTCGTAGCCGACGATGCCGAGACCAGCACCTTTCACCTCGGACATGTCCAGACCTCCGAATCGTTTGGCAGTGGCGCTCATCGTAGCAGAGGCGCGACCGAGTCTCCTTGACCGACACGACGTCGTTCTCGGTCGGACGTGTCGTCGCGGCCCCAGAGCTGCCCCAAGTGCAACACGTCGAACCGGCCGATCCCTTCCCCGAATCCGACCGCAAGCTGCTGATCTCAGGCAGACTTGCGGAGCGATCGGTCCTCAATGGGACGGAGCGTTCGCGCCGGCTGGGGCTGAGCCGTCGCGTCGGGTTCGCTCGCGATGGCGAGCCCCATGGTCGCGTTCACCGCTGCCGCCAACGCGATGACGACCCCGACACCGCCCTCCCGCCAGCCCGAGCGGATCAGGTAGCTGTGGAGTCCGGCCCAGAGAGCGCGCGCGAGGAGCAGTGTCGCGCCGGCACGCCGGCCCGCTCGGCGGTACTTCACGGCCTTGAGGCGGTGGTAGTCGAGGCGGATCACGTCGCTGAGATCCGCGTAGCTGTAGTGCAGCAAGCTCCCTGGCAGCCGCCGGACGTCGCTGGTCGGCGGCACCGACTCGTGCACGAGAACCGGCTCGAAGCTCGTGACCAGCCGATTGAACAGTCGAACCGGACGCTCGGTGGACCAATGCCCCCAGCGGATCTCCCGGTCGCCGATGAAGGTCCGGCGCCGGATCCGCCAGCTCGCCGCGAGATCGGTCGATCGCCAGTCGATCGCGGCGAGACCGGCTGCGGCCTCATCATCCACCACCTCGTCGGCGTCGACGGAGAGCACCCAGTGGTGGCTGGCGAGGGCGACCGCCCGGCGCTTCTGCTCGCCGTAGCTGTCGAACGGATGTTCGTACCAGCGGCAGCCGTGGCGGTGAGCGATGTCGCACGTTAGATCGGTCGAGCCGGAGTCGAGCATTACAACCTCGTCGCACACCTCGACCGACGCGAGCACGCGGTCGAGGTGCGCCTCGGCGTCGTGGGTGATCAGCACGGCGGAAACCGGAATTTTTGACGTCATCTGCTGGTACCTACGGTGCTCGGGTCCCTCGCGTTGACACGTGCCCGGGGTCACAGAGCGCAGTCGACAGTTGACAGTCAACAGTCAAGAGCTCCATTGCAGACGGTCCACGAGGCACTCGTGGGACCGGCGGCTGTCGACTGTCGACTGTTGGCTGTCGACTTCCGCTACCGGTGCCAGCGCCAGTCGGACGCCTCGACTAGGCTCTCCATCTCCCGCCACAGCTCGTCGAGATTGCAGCGCATGATGATGAGATCCTGCCAGGTGCCGTCGAGGTCCCGGACGTGCTCCGGGATCAGAAACTCCTCGCGGAAGCCGAGCCGGCGCATGATCCGGTGCGCTCGGGATTGTGGCCGCATCACCCGGACCACGATCCGGTCCAGCTTGTGCTGCAGCGCGAGATAGTACAGCTCGCGGGCGAGCAGCGTGCCGAGACCGAGATGCTGGTACGGCCGGGCGACGATGAGCCTGAGCTCGCCGATCGCGTCCCCCCACCCGTGGCCCTGGAGTTCCAGTGCACCGTCCGCGACCACGACGTCTCCGACCACCGCCACGAGCCGATCGACCCGGCCGCTGTCGATCTCGGTGGTTCGCCGCTCGACGACGCCCCGGCGGGTGACGTCGACCCGGAGGTAGCGCCGGTCCTCCTCGGGCAGCTGGTTAAAGAAGGCGTACGACGCGTCGACGTCCGCCGGCTTCATGTTGCGGATCGTGACCTCCTGACCGTCCTTCAGAGCGACCGTCTTCTCGACCCGTGGAGCGACTCGCTTTTCGGTAAACGTGGCAGCCATGAATCCCTCCGATCCGGCGGCCAACCGTCAGTGATCGGTCGGGAGGACGTCGGTCGGTTGTCGCGCCGAGTGCTACCTTCAAGATGGTCCACCGAATCGGCGTTGGCAAGTCTTACTGATTCCCGGTCGCTACTTGGTTCCTATCGAGGGAGTATCATGTGATGAGTCACGCCTCTGCCCGTGCCTCGACGGCGTGACGCGGAGCATCGAGAATGGCGCGCAACTACCACTGTCCGAAGTGCAAGAAAGTCCTCAATCCGGGGACCAAGGTCGTGCTTCTCATCGACCGCAACGGTGACAGTGAGCTCATCCTGCTCAGTCCGGAGCTCGGCGATTACACCGTGGTCTATCCACTGTCGTTCGAGCCCAAGCTCGGGCAGCAGTACGTCTTCCGGTGCCCAGTCTGTCAGAGCGACCTGACGTCGGACGTCAACGACGCGCTGGTCGAGATCGAGGCCGAAACCGACGACGGCAGCGTCGAGCGCGTCGGCTTCTCCCGGACCTATGGCGAGCGCGCGACCTTTGTCGGCTCGGGTCCCGACCACGTCACCTTGTACGGCGACCACGCGACGCGCTACGAAGCGCCCAACTTCTTCGGCGAGCAACGCTTCCACGACGACGAGTAGCGGTTCTTCCACGTCCGAGTCCGAGTCCGATCCCGATTCCGATACCGATACCGATACCGATACCGATCCAGATTTTTAATGACAGTGTCCGCGATCAGCGGCAGGGCATCGAAGAGGACCGCTTTGAGTATCGCAAGTCCAATCGTCACCGGCGGACGTGCCGTACACGCCTTTGTGCGGCAGACCCTTCACGGTCGGCAGGTCGATCCACACAAAGGCGTGTGGGGCAATCGCCGAGCCCGAGCGCTGAACAACGTGCAGGCTTCCCGGTCAACAGGAAGGCCGCCGGCGCCCGATCAGCGCGGCCGCAGCTTCTCCAGTCTCCTTCGAGCGCCGCGCTGATTGGGGGATGCTGGGTCGCCTCCGACACCGGGCGGAGGCGACCCAGAAGGCCGATGTCCCGGAAACAGGAGC
>JASFPU010000005.1:0-19175 GCA_050115855.1 Holophagae bacterium | reverse complement strand
CGATCATGGCGTTAACCGTCTCGGGGGCTTCCTGCTGGACCCAGTGGGACACGCCGGGCAGGTACCGGAGGGTCAGATCCCGCACCAGTCGGTCGGTGCCGAAGGTGAGCTCCTTGCCGAGCGCCGTGTCTTCCTCGCCCCAGATCATCAGCGTCGGCGTTTCGAGAACGCGGGTCGCCGCCTGCGCCAGCTCCGGATCGATCGGGAAACGGACGAACGCCCGGTAGTAGGCGAGCATGGCGCGGATCGCGCCCGGCCGCGCCGCGTTCGCCCGGTAGACCTCGAGCACCTCGGCGGGAAAACGCTCCTTGACGACGGCGGACCCTCGGATCATGGCCGACACGCGGCGGGCGCCGTCGGCACCGAGAAACCACTCCGGCAGCCACGGAAGCTGAAAGAAGAAGATGTACCACGAGCGGCGGAGCTGTCGCCACGTCCGCAGGCCGCGGCGGAAGAGCAGCGGGTGCGGCAGGTTGATCGCGATGAAGCGATCGATCGGCCGCACCCCGGCAAGGGCGGAGACCCAGGCCACCGCCCCGCCCCAGTCGTGGCCGACGAGCAGCGTTTCGGAGCCGCCGGCGGCGTCGATCAGACCTGCGACATCGTCCACGAGATGGCGCATCCGGTAATCGCGAACCCGGCCCGGTCTGGTCGTCGTACCATACCCCCGCAGGTTGGGCGCCCACACCCGGAAGCCGAGGTCGGCGAGCATGGGCATCTGGTGCCGCCACGAGTAGCTGCACTCCGGAAATCCGTGCAGCAACAGGGCGAAACGCGGTCCGTCCCCGCACGCCGCGACCTCGAAGTCGAGCCCGTTGGCCGGCACCCGGATGGTGTCGATGCCGGTCACAGCGCGGCCGCGACCCGCCGCAGTGTCGCGGCAGGTTCATCGGTGATCGGAATATGGTGGGACACGATGATGCGCTTCAGCGCCGGCGTGTCAGCCAACCGCTCCAACTGGCGGCGCAGAGCGTCCCGGTCCTTCACCGCGAGCACGCGGAACAGCCGCGTCACCCGCGGACCGCCGGTCGATCCCATGATGTAGCGCAGAATGAAACCCGCCAGCCCACTCCCGTGCGGCGAGTTGAAGACGGCGTCGTTGAGGATCACGGTCGCCCGATCGTCCGATCTGACGGTCACGACCCCTTCCGCCTTCCGAACACCGTCGAGGTGCTCGAGCCGAACCGTCGGGCCGCCGTCGAAACCGTCGTAGTCGCCGTCGACCCGAACCACCGCCTCGACCTTCGGCCGAGCGCCCTTCGGGCACCGGACCTCGAGGTCCGGATAGCGGTCCAGATACGCCGGAGCGTCGAGCCGATGGTAGCCGTTCGGCACGAGCAGCACCGCCGGCCTTCCCCACGCCTCGATCTCGGCCACGGCCCCGTCGTCGACTGCGATCGCCGAGTGGATGACGAGACGCCCGTCGTCGAGCCGAATCACGGTCATCACCCGCTTGAGGTCCATGCCGGGCACACTGCCGGTGACCATCCACAGGTTGTTCTCGAGACGTTCGATGGGCCCGTGGTCGAGCACCCGCCAGGTCCGGTTCACCTTCACCATCGCGACCCTCCCTTGCACTCGAGGCTGCCGATCAACCCTATCACCTAGAACCGGCCGGCCGTCCGCGCGTACACTCCCAAGCTGGAGGACCCATGGGACGAACCGCTGTCGCTTCGCTCGTACTGACCGCGCTCGTCGTCGCCGGCTGCTCCCGATCGGACGACACCGCCGGGCCACCGCCGGCCGACGCGCGGCTTCAGGCACTGGTCGACTCGATCGCGGCCGACGACGATGCCATCCACGGCGCCGCACTCGCCGTCATCTCGCCGTCGCGCGGCATCGACTGGGCGGGGGCGGCCGGCGTCGCGGATCCCGCCACCGGGTCACCGATGACGCCGGATCGGCCGGTGCGAATCGCGAGCAACACCAAGACCTATGTCGCCACGGCCGTCCTGCGCCTCGCCGAGACGGGCCGAATCGACCTCGACGCACCGATCGACACGCTGCTGCCCGGCGAGCTGATCGAGCTCCTCGCGTCGGACGGCTACGATCCGTCGGCGATCCGGGTCCGGCACCTGCTGACCCATACCGGCGGCCTCGACGACCACGGCGCCGCCGACAACTACACCGAGGCCATCCTGGCCGATCCGACGCACCACTGGACGCCGGCCGAGCAGGTCCGCGCGCTGGTCGACTGGTGCGACCCGGTCGGCGAGCCGGGCCGGTACTACAGCTACTCCGACACCGGCTACGTCCTGCTCGGCGTCATCGTCGAACGGCTCACCGGTGACAGCCTCGCCTCGGCCGTCCGCCGTCTCGACCGCCTGGACGAGCTCGGCCTCGCCGCCACCTGGTGGGAGATCCTCGAGCCCGCGCCGACCGGCGTCCCCAGCCGCGCACACCAGTTCTACGGCGAGGTCGACGTCACCGACTTCGTCCCCTACTTCGACCTGTACGGCGGCGGCGGCATCGCGACGACCGTCGGCGATCTCGTCCGCTTCTTCGATGCGGTCTTCCGCGGTCGCGTTTTCGACGACCCGGCCATCCTGAACGTCATGCTGAGCACGATCGACGGTGTCGCCGCACGGCCGGGCGCCGGCGACGGTGCGCTGCCGCCCGGCGCCTACCGGATGGGGGTCTGGGTGCTCGACACCGACGGCCTGACGATCTACCAACACTCGGGCTTCTGGGGCACGACCGCGGTCCACGTGCCCGTGCTGGATCTGACATTCGCCGCGACCGTCGATCAGAACCGGGCGAAGTCGTCACTCGGACGCCTCCAGCGTCAGGTCATCGCCATCGTCCGCGACGCGCCTCCAACAGGCCATCCGTCCTGAAACGAACTTTCGACTCCCCGACGGGCGTGACCTCGGCCGTGGTACAGTCGAAATCGTTGAGATTCGTTCGCAGAGGCAAACTGATGCCACGATTCACAACCCTCGCGTGGCCGCTCCTGCTCGTCATCGGTGTCGCGTCGGCATCGGCTGACGAGAGCGGTCCGACGTACGACTCGCTGATCGCCGAGCTGACCGCCACGATGCGCGGGCTCATCGAGCCCCAGTTCGAAGCCAACACGGGGCTGACGTTCACCTCGTTCGAGTGCCGCATCGACGGCGTGCTCGAGGCCGACAGCCGGTTCGACTGCGACGCGGTCGACGAGGAGGGAGACCGGATTCGCTACACCCTCGAGGTCGATGACGAGGGTACCGCGACCGTCGTGCTCGCGTCGCAGCCGGCGGCCGAGCTGTCGGCGGCGGACCGGGCCGTTCTCGAGCCGCCCTGCCGCGCGTTCCTCACCCGGTTCGACGACGCCGACTGGTCGTCGCTGATCGCCGATCTCCACCCGTCCCTGCTCGACACGACGGGAAGCGACGAGATCCGTGCCAGCCTCGACAAGGTCCGATCCGCACTGGGTGACATCCGTGACATCCACACCGAAACCTACGCACGGCACAACACCGGCCGCCACGAGCTCGAGTACCGGCTCGACTGCGCCAACGGCCCGGGCACCGCCCGCTTCGGCCTGCTCGAGGACGGCGACGCGCTCAAGGTCGCGTTCTACGCCGTGACGCCCGCCCCGGGCAGCCCGCTGTACGCAGAGCTGCTCGAAAATGAGGCCCGCGGCATGGTGTCGGGCCTGATCGGTCGTGAGATCGCGCGCGTCGACCTTCCCTTCGACGCGCTGGTCGAGGTCGGCGACACCGCTGAGGGCTCCGCGTGGTTGGAGGACGGTGACGACGTGGTGATCGCCGCGATCCGGCACGGCCGCGCCGACGATTTCGACGTCGTCGACTTCACCTTCCGGGTGCTCGACGTGCCGTGGATGATCCGCCGCGCGTTCGCCGACCGGCCGGACCCGACCGGGACCATCGACTGCCCGACCCGAACCGCACCCGACGGTGGAACCGTGACCTGTGGTGTCACGCTCACCTCGGGCACCCGCCTCGAGGTCACGGTCGCCCGGCACGGGGGCGACCACCGCATCGTCGACGTGCAACCCGCCGGCTGACCCGGGTCAGTCGGCTCGACGCAGCACAACCAACGGCCGGACCGCGAGCGCCCGCGTGCTCGCGGCGAGGCCGGCGACGACGCTCAGCGCCACGGTCGCGCCCAACGCCGCTCCGGCGGCGTCCGGGCGCCACGCCCAGCCGAGCTCGAAGCCGACATGGACGATCATCCAGGCCATGGCCGTCGCCCCGACCACGCCCAGGACGCCGGACACCAGACCGACCAGGGCGTACTCCACAGCGAACACCGCCGCGACCTGGGCTCGGGTCATCCCGAGGGTCTTGAATAGCGCGGCCTGACGACTGCGACGGGCCGCCGAGGCGCTCACCGCTCCGGCCAGGATGGCGATTCCCGCGAGGACGGTGAACCCGCCGAGCATCCGGACCCCGTTGCCGAGCTGCTCGAGCACCCCGACGACCCGGTCGAGCACATCGCGCAACCGCAGCATCGTGACGTTCGGATAGCTGGCGGCGAGCCGATTCTGCACCGGCGGCTCGGCGGCCGCCTCGAGCCGGGCGGCGGCGATCCGAAACCTCGGCGCACGGTCGAGCACGCCCGGCTCGACGACCAGGAAGAAGTTGATCGAGAAACGCTCCCAATCGACGGTCCGCAGGCTGCTGACCAGCAGTTCGATCGGAACACCCTGTACATCGAAGGTCAGAGTGTCGCCGATGCCGACACCGAGATCGTCGGCGAAGTCGCGCTCGATCGACACCTCGGCACGGCCCGGATGGGACCACAGGGCTCCGGCGACCACCTCGTTGTCGTCGGGCAGCGTCGTCATCGAGGTCAGGCGCTGCTCGCGCGTCAGCACCCAACGGCGGTCACCGGCTTCGCCGCTCGCCTCCCTGGCGAGCTCGGCGACCGGAACGCCGTCGACGGCGGCGAGGCGGGCCATCACCACCTCGACCGAGTCGAGGCCGCCAGCGCCCGCACCGACCAGCAGGTCGCGGACGCCGTCCCACTGGTCGGGCTGAACGTCGATCAGGAAGACCGTCGGCGCGTCGTCCGGGAGATCGGCGTCCAGCTCGGCCGACACCCGGTCCTGCACCAGGAACATCCCGAGCACCGTGACCACACCGAGCCCGAGGGCGACCACCGCCCCGACGGTGCCCGACCCCGGTCGCGCGAGTGCTGCGAGGCCGTGACGGAGGATCAGCGGCCCCCGCTCGCGCGGCGCCCGAGCGACCGATCGGACGACCAGCCAGGCCGACCCCGCCAGGACCACCGCCGCGACCGTCAGACCGCCGGCGAACTGCAGCCCGCGAACCAACGATCCAGACTGAACGGCCGCGGTGGCGCCGATCCCGACCACGACCAACGTCGCGAGCGACGCGGCCAGCAGCCGACCGATCGGCAGCGGCTCCGCGTCCCGCCGCAGCACCCGGATCGGCGGCACCCGCATGGCGTCGACAAGCGGCCGCAGGCCGAACAGCAGCGCCACGACGAGACCGAGAGCAACGCCCCGGAGCATCGCCGTCGGTTGCCAGCCGACCGTGACATCGACCGGCAGCAGGCCCGTGAGGAGGACCGGTGTGGCCCGTGCGACCAGAGCGCCGACGACCGCGCCGGCGACGCTGCCGACGAGCGCCAGGACAGCGGTCTGGCCGAGATACAGGCCGAAGACCTCGCGCGGCCGCATGCCGAGCGAGCGCAGCGCGGCGATCGCGTCGAGTCGGCCCGCCAGCCACGCCCGCACCGCCTGGGCCACGCCAATCCCGCCGATCACCAGTGACAGCAGCGCGACGAGACCGAGGAATCTGCCGACCCGGTCGACACCACGACGGATGGCGGGCCGGGCCTCCGCCGCGGTCTCGAGCTCGACGAACTCGGGCTCGGAGATCGCCGCCCGCACCGCTGTCGCCGCTGCAGCAAGCGCGTCGGGCCCGGCATCCCCCGGCAGCCGCACGAGGGTGCGGTAGCTGACCCGACTTCCGAGACCGATCAGGCCGGTCCGCGCGAGTCCGTCCGTGGACAGGAGCACTCGCGGCCCGAGGCTGAATGACACGGCGATCCGGTCCGGCTCGGCGGTCACGACACCGGCAATGGTGAACCGCTCGCCGCCGATGACGAGGTCGTCACCGGGCGCGAGACCGAGCCGGGACAGCAGCTCCGGTCCGACAACGACCCGGTCGTCGGCGAGCAGCTCGGCGAGCGGGCGATCCGGGTCGAGCTCGAGGGCGCCGTACCAGGGGTAGCCCTCCCCGACCGCTTTGAGCTCGCACAGCAGCGACGGGCCGGGCCCCGAGCCATCGGCGGCGGGCGTCGACACCATGGTTGCCAGCTCGACGACCGGGGTCCGGCGGACGCCCGGCAGGGCATCGATCGCGTCGAGCACCGCCGGTGGGATCGGCCGGCGGCTCTCGACGGCGAGGTCGGCGGCGAGCAGCTGCCGCGCCTGCGCTCGGATTGTCCGGTCGAGAGCGCTCGACAGGCCGGCCACCGCCACCACAGCCGCCACGCCGACGGCGAGGCAGACCGCGAAGAACAGCATCCGGCCAGCCGAGCCGCGGAGCTCGCGCGACGCAACCGCCAACCAGGTCGCCGGCCGCACGGGTCAGGCCGCTTCCTCGCGCTCGATCCGACCGTCGACGAGGTGGATCCGGCGACCCGCCCGGTCGGCGACCGCCGGATCGTGGGTGACCAGAACCAGGGTCGCCCCCTCCCGCTCGCGCAACTCGACCAGCAGGTCGAGCACGACGCGGCCGGTCGCGCCATCCAGGTTGCCGGTCGGCTCGTCGGCGAGGAGCAGGGCCGGGCGCGGTGCGAAGGCGCGGGCCACCGCCACCCGCTGCTGCTCGCCGCCGGACAGCTGGGACGGGTAGTGGTGGCCGCGTTCACCCAGGCCGACCGAGGTGAGCAGCTCGTCGGCCCGCCTGCGTGCGCCGCGATCGCCGAGCAGCTCCAGCGGCAGCATGACGTTCTCTCGTGCCGTGAAGTTGGCGAGCAGCTGGAACGACTGGAAGACGAAGCCCATGGTGTGGCGGCGCAGCAGCGCCAGGCGGTCCTCGGACAGCCGGTCGACGCGTTCGCCCCCGACCTCGACGGTGCCCTGGCTCGGCCGGTCGAGGCCCGCCATCAGCGCGAGCAGGGTCGACTTGCCACTGCCCGACGGACCGAGCACCGCGACGAACTCGCCTCTCGCGATCTCCAGGTCAATGCCGTCGAGAATCGTCAGCATCCGGCCACCGGACGGCAGCCGGCGGCCGACACCGCGCAGTGCAACCATGATGTCCGTTGTCGTCATCGTCGGAACCGTCCTTTCCCTCGTCGGACGCTGCAACCGTCGTCCCGACCCCGTTCATTTCATCACGGCCGCGTCGTGTCTGGGGTCCACCGCGAAGACACCAATGCCGCGAAAGCACCGCAGAGAAGCTCCATGGAATCGGCGCCCTCTCGGCTGCGGGCGCTACAATCCCAGTGATGCCGAGCCTTTATTCGACTCGATCCACGACCGTCGTGTCCATCGCCTTGCTCGCGGTTGCCCTGCTCCCGGGTTGCGGGGGTTCGGCACCCGACGCGCCCGCGGTGACGCGGAACGTGCCCACGCCGTCGCCCGCTCCCGAGCCGGACCTGCGGGTGGTGGTCTTGGGGGACAGCCTCGCCGCGGGTCTCGGGTTGCCAAAAGCGGAGGCCTTCCCGGCCGTGGTCGAGGCGCGCCTGCGCGACCGGGGTCTCGACGTCGAGGTGGTCAATGCCGGGGTCAGCGGCGACACCAGCGCCGGAGGCCTCGGCCGCCTCGACTGGGTGCTGCAGCGGCCGGCCGACGTGCTCGTGGTCGAGCTCGGCGGCAACGACGCGCTGCGCGGCCAGCCGGTCGAGCACACGGAGGCCAACCTGCGTGAGATCGTCCGCCGCGGCCGCGCGACGGGTGCCCAGGTGGTGTTGCTCGGAATGGACCTGCCGATCAACTACGGACCCGAGTACGGATCCGCGTTCGCGTCGCTGTATCCGCGCGTCGCCGATGAGGAGGGTGCAGTGCTGGTGCCCGGTTTCGTCCGTGATCTCGGGTCGGAGCCCGAGCTGCTGCAATCCGACGGTCTTCACCCCACGGCGGAGGGTCAGCGGCGGCTCGCCGAGCGCCTGCTGCCGGTGCTGATCGAGCTGCTCGAAAATCGGTGACCGGGCGTTGCCGTCCCAGCCGCGATCAGCCGCCGACGGCCGATCGCAGCCGACCCGCCTCGTCGGCGAGCGTGCGGGCGGCGGTCAGGATGTCGGACGACAGCCCGCCGTCCGCCAGGTGCGGCGCGGCTAGCTCCGGCTGATCGTCGGGGTCGCCGAGGCCCGAGTCGCGCAGGCGGCGCATCCGATCCAGAATGGTGTCGCGGATGGCCTCCGCGTCGTCGACGCCGCGAAAGTAACCGAGGTGCATGTTGTCGGCCTCGGAGACCTCCTTCTTCCCCTCGCCCGAGCTGTCCGAGCCGCCGCCCCCGGCGGTGCGCACCTGGAGGTCGCTGATGCCGAACAGCCGCTGGATCGGGCCCTGCTTGAGCGATAGATTCTGGATGTTCGCGAAGGTCATGGTGCGCTCGCGCACGGTCATCAGACCTTCCCGAATGCGCAGGCTGGTGTCGGTGATCATGTACCAACGGTAGCGGTAGTCGAGCCGGACCATCAGGAACGAGAACGGGATCTGGACCAGGTAGAGCCCGATGCCGACGACCTCGATCGCGGTCGCCAGCTCACGACCCATGGGCAACCTGCCGAACTCCACACCGGTCGCGAGGAACGCGAGACCGACCACGATGCCGATCAGCGTGCTCGCCTGTCTCATGCCCCAGACCACGAGCCTGTAGTGGAAGTAACCGGGAGCCGCGTTGAACACCCGTAGCGAGTCCGGGCTGCCCATCGGCGGCTCGGGCTCCGGCGGGACCTTGAGAAACCTCGAGATGAAACCGGACACCGGTCCGTCGCTCACGGTTCGACCTCCCCGTCCGAGCTCGAGCCGATGCGCGCCTCGAGTGCCCGGCGCACCGCCCGCAGCTCGGCCGCCGCCTCGCGCAGCGCCGCGGCCACCTCGTCCGCCGCAACGCCACCGCCTCCCTGCATCTCGTGTGGCGCACCGGACGCGCCGACGCCCGGTGCCGCGAGCCCCTTCGCACCGCGCATCCGGACGTAGAGAAAATCGCGCAGGGCGCGGGCTTCTCGGAGACCCTCGATGGTCATCTCGGCTTTGGCGCTGCCGCTGGCGGTCTGGATCTGGATCCGAGCGAGGCCGAGCCACCGCTCGACGAAGTTGCTGGTCAGGTGGATGTCCTGGATCCGGGAGAAGGTGAGGTTGATCTCCTTCCTGAACAGGATCCCCCAACGCATCGACACGCCCTCTTCGGAGAAGCGGTAGCGCATCGTGTGGTAGCGGAAGTAGAGCGGCAGCAGAACGAACGGGAAGAACGGCCCGGCCGCCAGCGACGCGATGACGTAGTAGGTCATCAGCGACTCGTCCGGGCGCTCGATGGCGAAGATCTCTTCCTCTGTCAACTGGACTACGGCGGCATCCTCACCCATTCTCTCCTCCGTTCGATGACCTTGCATCGTTGTTGTCAATACTACTCCTTGCTCCGAAAACCGCCGTCCGCTTCAATCGCGGACGGCGGTTTTCGGAGACTGTTTGACAATTCCGACTGCCCGCCCTATATTATTGACCGGTCGGCCAATTTATTATCCGCCCAGGCCGGAGAGGACACCATGAGCGCCACGACCCGACACCCCGAAGCGACCCGCGCCGCAATCATCGAAGCAGCCGAGGCGCTGTTTCTCGAGAAGGGCTACGGCGCCACGGCCATGAGCGCGATCGCATCGCGCGCCGGCGTCACGAAGAGCCTGCTCCACCACCACTACAATTCGAAGGCCAACCTCTGGGCCGAGGTCAAGCAACGCCGCTTCCGGCACTACGCCGAGGTCCAGCTGGCCATGATCCAGGATGCGCCTGACGACGAAGGCGCCAAGGTGCTGCGCGACAGCTTCGAGTTTTACTACCGATTCCTGCAGCAGAATCCGGAGTTGGTCAAGATCATGGCCTGGGTGTTTCTGGAACAGGACGCCAACCAGGACGTGTGCCTGAAGATCGATGACGAGCTCATGGATGCCGGCGCCGAGCGGATCAAAAGGGGTCAGCAGCAGGGCTTTCTGCGCGACGACGTCGACCCGCGGTTTCTCCTCTTCACGTTTCTCGGTATCTGTCAGCACTGGTTCCAGGACCGTCACCACGTCGTCCAGCATGTCGGACCCGACGTTCCCGACGAGGTGCTCGACGAGAAGTACCTTCGCGATGCGATGAAGATCTTCTTCGAGGGAGTGCTTCCGAGGTGATCTCGTTTTTTTGGGAACACAACTGACCGGTCGGCCAGTTTATGAATCGAAGGAGAAGGACCATGCGCCCGAAAGACATCTTCCCAACGAGCGTCGGACTGATCATTCTCTGCGTAGCTGTCGCGCTGACCGCCTGGCCCGAGAGTGCGCACGAGACACCCGCAGCGGAACCGGATCCGCGCGCCGTCCGAGTCGAGGCGGTCTCCGAAGGAAAGGCGACCGACCAGATCCGGCTGGCGGGTCATACCCGCGCCGCCCGCCGGGCCAAGCTGGGCTTCTCGCTCGCCGCGCGGCTCGCCCACCGGCCCGTCGAGGTCGGGGACCAGGTCCGCCAGGGCCAGATCCTTGCCGCCCTCGACGATCGCGAAGCGACGATCGCCGCGCGCGCGGCCGAGGCCGCGGTCGCGGAGCTCGCGATTCGGGCCGCTCAGGCCGAACGCGATCTCGACCGCGTGCAGCGTCTGGTCGATGCTCGTGCCGCCACCACCGAGGAGCTCGAGCGCACCGCTGCGACCAGCGCCGCTCTCCGGGCCGCCCTCGACGCCGCGGGGGCACGCCTCGACGACACCCGCCGCCTGGTCGACGAATCGGTATTGAGGGCGCCGTTCGCCGGAACCATCACCGCGGTGAATGTCGAGCCTGGAGAATGGGCCGCACCCGGACGCAGCGTCGTCGAGGTCGCCGGTGACGGTGCTGTCGAGGTCATCGTCGAAGCTCCAGAGACCGTCTGCCAGCGGATTCTCGACGGACAGCCGGTCACCGTCGAGCTGCCGTTTCTCGGCGTGACGACCACCGGGCGGGTCAGCGACGTGGCTGCGGCGGCGTCGGGTCCGGGCGCTCTCTTCCCGGTCATCGTCACGGTCGATACGACCGAAGCGGTGGTCGCGGGTCTGACCGCCAACGTCGTCATCGGCGTATCGTCCGGACCCGAGCTGACCGTCCCGATGCGAGCGGTGATCAATCCGGGTTCGTCCACCCCGAGCGTGTTTAGGATCGCGAACGGCGTCGCCCACGAGGTCCAGGTCGAGCTCGGTCGTGTGCGCGGTGACCGCATCGCGGTCGTGGCGCGGCTCGAGGTCGACGACGAGGTCGCGGTCACCGGTCACACGTCGCTGCGCTCCGGCGACCGTGTGGAGGTGCACCGATGACCGGCCTGCTCGCTCGTCGTCGTCTGGTTCTGACCCTCGCCGGCCTGTTCTCACTCACCGGGTTCTTCCTCTGGCAGACCATGGACCGCCGCGAGGACCCCCGGATGCCGGCGTACTGGGGCCAGGCCGTGGTGACCTTCCCCGGTGCCGACGCCGAGATGGTCGAGCGCCTCGTTCTCGATCCCGTCGAGGACGCCATGGCGGAGGTCGAGGACATCAAAACCGTCGTGTCGACCGCGTACGCCGAGACCGCGGTAATCGCCATCGATCTGGATGAGTCGACGTCGGACACCGACCAGGCGTGGGACGAGGTCCGGCGCGCTCTCGACGAGGCGCGGTTGGAGTTTCCCTCCGGCGCCTCGGAACCCAGCCTCAACGCCAAAATGTCGACCGATCACGACGCGGTGGTTCTCGCGGTCAGCGGCTCGCCCGAGCCGACCGAGCTGCTCGCCGCGGCCCGGAGGCTGCGCGATGCTCTGCTCGCTGTGCCCGACGTCGCCCGGGTCAGGATCATCGGCAATCCGGGCGAGCAGGTCACCATCGAGCTCGACGACGCCGCGGCCCGGAGACTCGGTCTCCCCGCCTCCGCCCTCGCCGCCCAGCTCGGGGCCCGCACACGCACCCTGCCCGGCGGAACTCTCGCGCTCGGCGACCGGACGGTCCGGCTGCGGCCGATGGCCGAGATGGAGAGCGTCGCAGAGATCGCGTCGGCCCAGATTCGGCTGCCGTCCGGTGCCACGGTGCCGCTCGGCGAGATCGCCACGGTGCGTTTCGGCTCGCGCGAGCCGGCGACCGAGCGCATGCGATTCGACGGCGATATGGCGATCGCCGTCGGCGTCGTCGCCAAGGAGAGGGGCAACGCGGTTCGCTTCGGACAACGGGTTCGAGCCGCGGTTGATACAGCCACCGCCGGCCTGAAGCCTCTGCAGGTCCACACCGTCGCGTTCCAACCGGACCACGTCGCGAACCGGCTGTCGAGCCTCAACCGGTCCTTGGTCCTCGGCATCCTCATCGTCGCCGGAGTCGTGATCCTCGCGATGGGCCTGCGCCTGGGTTTGGTGGTCGCCTCCGTGGTGCCGCTGGTCGCGTTTGCCGCGTTCGCCGTCTTCGCCTGGACCGGCGGCGAACTGCACCAGATCTCCATCGCCGCGGTGGTTCTCGCCCTCGGCATGCTGGTCGACAACGCCATCGTCGTCGCCGAGAACATCCAGTGGCGTCTCGACCGCGGCGCCGCTCGGCGCGACGCCGCGTTGGCCGCGGTCCGGGAGCTCGCGGTGCCCTTGGCCGCGGCGACGACGACGACCGTTGCGGCGTTCCTGCCGATGCTGCTGGCATCGAGCTCGACCGCCGACTTCACCCGGTCGATCCCGGTCGTGGTCATCATGACTCTGACCATCTCGTACCTGTTCGCCATGACGGTGACACCCGTGCTGTCCGAGGTCTTCCTCCGCCCGGGTGAGTCGCGCGCCACCGCGCTGACCAGCGCCCTCGCCCGGATCCTCAGCGGCCTCGCGCTGCGCCGCACCCGGATCGTGCTTGCGGTGGTCACCGTCCTGGTCGCGACCTCCGTGCTCGCCGCCGGGACGGTCCGCCAGCAGTTTTTCCCGTCGGCCGATCGGAACCAGTTCGTGGTCGACATCAAGCTGCCCGAGGGCGCCCACCTGAGCGCCACCGACAACGCGTCCGCCATTCTCGAACGGGCCCTCCTCGACCGCCCCGAGGTGATTCACGTCGGCGCATTCATCGGCCGCAGCGCTCCACGCTTCTACTACAACATCCAGTCGGTGCCCTGGAGCCCCCACTTCGCGCAGCTGATGGTGACGACGCGGCGAGCCGGCGACGTCGCGACGACCCTGGCCTGGTTGCGTCGTGAGTCCGAGCGCCGTCTGCCTGGCATCGAGGTCATCGGCCGCCGGCTCGAACAGGGGCCGCCGGTCGCGGCACCGCTCGAGATCCGACTGCTCGGCGACAGTCTGGCCTCGCTCCGCGATGCAGCGTCGTCGGTCGCGGGCCTCCTGCGCGACAGCGCCGGAACGGTGGACGTCCGTCACGACCTCGGCCCGGGTGAGCCGACGCTGCGCATCGTCATCGACGATGCCGCCGCTGCCCGGCATGGACTGTCCCGCGCAGACGTCGCGGCGGCGGTGTACGGCCACACCCGCGGGTATCCGGTCGGTGAGCTGCGCACCGGCGAAGATCCCGTGCCGATCGTGGTCCGCAGCCCGGCCGGCGAGCTCATGCCCGCCGAAGCGCTGGATCTGGTCGACGTCGCCGCCCCGAACGGAGCGGCCGTTCCTCTGGCCCAGGTCGCCCGGCTCGAGGCGGCGTGGCGGCCCGCGGCGATCCACCACCGCGATCGGTCTCGGATCGCCACGGTCTCGTCGCAGCTCGAGCCCGGAGTCACCTTTTCCGACGTCACACGCGGCCTCGAGAGCCGGCTCTCCGCGGTCGACCTGCCCGACGATGTGCGGATCGCGTTCGGCGGCGACGCCGAGGGCTCCGGTGACGCCAACGCCGCCATGCTGGCGACGCTGCCGGCCGGACTCCTGCTGCTGCTCGGCGTGTTGCTCGCCGAGTTCAACTCGTTCCGCCGTGTGGCGATCATCCTGGTCACGGTGCCGCTCGCCGCGACCGGTGTCGTGCCGGGCCTGTTGATCGCCGATCAACCGTTCGGCTTCATGTCGCTGCTCGGTGTCATCGCGCTGGTCGGCATCGTGGTCAACAACGCGATCGTCTTGCTCGAGGTCATCGAAGGCCGGCGCAGGGCCGGCGTCGACGTCGACCGGGCCGTCGCCGACGCCATCGACCGGCGGATTCGACCGATCCTCCTGACCACAGCGACGACCGTCGCCGGTCTCATGCCGCTGGCGCTGTCGACGTCCACGCTGTGGCCGCCCCTGGCGTGGGCCATGGTCTCCGGTCTGCTCGCCTCGACGCTGTTGACCCTGCTCGTGGTCCCGGCCTTGTACCGCCTGCTCTGCGGCGGGCCGTCGAACCGGAGGACCCGTTCCGTCCGATTTGCCCGACGCGCCGCGGCCGCCACATCCGTCGTCCTGATCGCGGCGCAGGTCACGAGTCGAGCGGCGACCATCGACCTGGCCACCGCGATGACCGGAGGCATGGACCGCGACGCAGCCCGCGCCGTCGAGCTCCAGGCCGACGCCGCCGACCAACGCGCCCGGGCGGAGCGCCGGCTCGCATACGCACCGACGGTCGGTGTCCGATTCGATGTTTCGGACCGCGATCGGGAGCTCGATCTCGTGACACCGCTCGGCTCGTTTCCTTTCGGCGCCGCACGCAGCGAGAACGCCGCGATCGAGCTCCGTCAACCGATCCTCGATCCGTCCCGTCTGCTCTATGCCAACAAGGCGGCCACGGCCGAAGCGAGGTCGGTCCGGCTGTCGTCCGAACGGAGCCGGCAGCAGCTCGCCGCCGAGGCCGCCGACGCCTACCTCGAGGTGCTCGCCATCGACGCCGAACGAGCTGCCAACCTCGCCTTCATCGCTTCGCTCGAGGTCAGCCTCGACGAGATGCGGGCCAGGGTCGACACTGGGCGGGCGCTCGAATCCGACGCGCTCAAGATCCAACAGGCCCTCGAACGTGCCGAGCTCGAGCAGCTCGCTCTCGACGAAGGACGCGAGGTCGCGACCGCCACCCTCGCGCAGGCGATCGGCGCGGACCACGCCGTCGAACCGGCGCCGGCACCGGACTGGATCGATCGACCGGCCCCGTCGAGCGATCGGACGGTCGAGCGCGCCGTCACCAACCGTGCGGATCTGGCTGCTCTTGGGGCGGCCGACCACGCGCTCGAACGGCGGCGAGCCGCTATTCGGGCCGAGGCCCTCCCGACCCTCGAGGGGCGGGCGTCGTGGATCTGGACGTCGGGCTCTCCCTACGAACAGAATCAGTGGATCGAGGGCGCATTGGTGTTCAACTGGGTCCCGTTCGCCTCGGGTACCCGCGGACCTCGGGCGGCGTCGGTCGCCGCCGAACGGGACTCGCTCACGCTCGAGATAGGTGAAACCCGGCGCCGGATCGCGATCGAGGTCCGTGCCGCCCTGGCCCGGCTCCGGTCGGCCCGGGCGGGCGTCGCGGTCGGAGTCCGGGGCATCGAGCAGGCGACCGAAACCCTGCGGGTCGAACGCGAGCGCCACGCCGCAGGCCGGATCACGACCAACAACCTGCTCGAGGCCGAGGCCGCTCTCCGCTCCCAGCGAACGCTGTACGAGCTCGCGCGTCTCGAGGTCGTGCGGGCGTGGGTCGGCCTGTGGCTGGCGACGGGAGAGAGAGAGCCTGCCACACTGTTTCAGAGCAGCTGACCGCGCCAGCGGCAGCGGCTGGCTCAGTCGAGCTTCAACCCGAGGTAGCGGAAGACGGCGGCACAGTCGGCGCAGCGGCGGGCGTGGCGCCGCCAGCTCCGAACGTACCGCGACCGCGGCGACTGGAGCGCCAGCATGGCGGGGCTGACGTGGCCGCTGCGCTCGCGGAGCACCGGCGCACGCCGGTATCGCATCGTGAACCCGGGGTTCGTCATCTGCGCCACGAGCGCATCGAGACCGATACGCCGGTGACCGGAGTCGGCAGCCGCGATCATCGTCAGTTCTTCCCGCTCCAGTGTACGCCAGATCGGTGACCGATGACATCGGGGATCAGTGACCCGGCGCACAGCCGAACACGGCCACGTACGCCGCGGTGGCCGAGACCTCGCGATGGAGCTGACGGCCGACGGTGGACTGCCGATTGCGTCCAGTTACTGCCAGCTCACCCGGTAGCGACAGACATCGCCGCCGCTCGCCCGGCACGACTCCTCGACGATTCGCACATTGCGTGCTCCGCACAGCTCGAGCGCCTTGCGATACCAGCCGATCACGGTCAGGCAGTCGGTCTTCGAAAAAGTCTCCGCCTCGTGGGTCGTCAGCACGCCCTCACGCTCACCGGTCGCCTCGTACTCGCGCCACCCGACGTCGTAGTACAGGCGGTAGATCTGCGGTGCCTTCGCCAGAAATGCCTGCGGATCGCCCGGCGCGATGAATGCGTTGTGCAGTGTCGACAGATTGACCTCCGCCGAGGCCTCGCCGAGCCGCTCGAAGAAGCGCGTGCTGCCACCACCGAGCTGCGCGACGATCGCCTCGTCGAGCCGTTTGCCGACGTCGAAGTCGACCCAGGTCACAGCGACCAGGCGTTCGAGCACCTTCCGATCGTCGTCGGACAGGCTGCCCAACAGCGTGCTCAACCCCTCGTCGCCGAACTCCGAGCGGACGAACTCGAGACGGGACTTGAGCACCGACCCTTTGACCTTCTGCGTCGTCATTCTTCAATAGTACCAGTCACGAACGCTGCACGCGCCCTGCCGGAACGGTGGCGAGTGCTACACTCGGGAGACCACGTCGTCCGATCCCGGATGGCAACCTGGTCCCCGTCAGTCACGACCAAAGAGGGGGAGATGGCAGCACCGATCACGGTCCTGACGGCCAACCTGCACGGCGCGCCCGCCGGAGCCGCACCCGCTCCGGTGGGCTGGTTGGGAGCGCTGGTTGTCGGAGCGCTGATGGTCTTCCTTCTCGGCGCCATCTGGGCGATGCTCCGCGAGCGCTACCACCGGCGCCGACGCGAGCGCCTGGAGACCCAGCTCGCCGATCTCGAGCGAATCCTCGTCGGGCTCTCTCTCACCCCGTCGATGGACACTCCGGACCGCGACTCGTCGGAGGACCCCCGCTCGTCCGTTCGCCTCGAGCTCAGCGATCTCCGAGGACCCCTGTCGACCGCGATCTCGACCCTCTACCACGATCTCGATCGCGGCCTGCCGGGCCCGGACCGGGTCGATCTCAGGGCCGCCCTCTACCTGTACGAGCACCTGGATCGACCGACCACACCCGCCGAGCTCGCCGACGGGCTCAACTCGTCGCTCCGCACCGTCCAGCGGGCGCTCTCCGGGTCGTTGGGTTGCACTCCGCGGGAGCTCATACTGGCGGTCAAGATGCGCGAGGCCAAACGGCTGCTGGTCGAAGACGACTGCCGGGTCCAGGAGGCGGCGCGGGCGGTCGGCTTCGACGACCCATTCCACTTCTCCCGCCGCTTCAAGTCCTACTACCGGCTGTCACCGACCGAAATGCAGAACCGGGCGACCAGGAGCGTCGCCTGACGGTAGATCGCCGCGTCGATCAGGAGCCGGCCGCCGATGCCGACGAACGGATCGCGCGCGCTCGCTTCTCGAGCTCGGCCGCGTCACCGCTCCGGCCGTCCCGCTCGAGACACTCGGCGTACCCCTCCAACGTGTCCGCGATCCTCGGATCGTCGGGGTCGAGGCTCGTCGTTCTCACCGCCAGGGCCCGGGCGTACAGACCCTCCGCTTCGGCACACCGGCCCTGTTTCGCTCGCACGTCGGCCAGGTTGTTGACCGTATCCCCCACCAGCCGGTGGTCGGGACCGCGGGTTGCCTCGGTCACCCGGAGCGACTCCAGGTAGAGCCGCGACGCCTCGTCGAGATCGCCCCGAAGCTCGGCGACCCTGCCCAGCGAGTGCAGCACGTCGCCGACGAACGGGTGCTCCACGCCGAGCGTCTCGCGGTAGATGCCGAGCGCCTGGGTCAGGGCCGACGTCGCTTCATCGTATCGGCCGAGCTGGTACTGCACAGTCCCGAGCGTGTGCAGCATCGTCGCGCGGACGGCGGGCTGGCCCCGAAGCTCGTCGTCGAGCGACTCGGCGCCGCGCCGGAGCAGCGTCTGCACCGTCAACGCCTCGTCCGTCGAAACCTCGGGCGAACCCTGCTCGAAGAGACCCATGAGAAACCGCGAAACCTCACGGGCGGTCGCCGCCTCCTGCTCGGCACGGCGGGTCAGCTTTTCGGCGCGCAGGTACTGCACGGTCATCCCGGCACCGAAGACGGCGAGCAGCGTCCAGACCGCGGCAACGACCCACCGCCGCCGACGCCGCCGGGGTCGATCGCGAATCACCCGCAGCATCGTCGCGGCATCGATCGCCGACGGCCGGTTGCCGGGCACCAAGCTCTCCAGGCGGGCAATGAATCCGGCGAGCTCAGAGCTCAACCCGGTGAGCGGCTCGAGCTCCGACCACATGGCCCGCCGGTGGCACTCCGCGGCTGGGAGATCGTCCGGGATCGCCCGCCGACCCGTGAGCAGCTCGTGCAGAATCAGCCCCGTGGCGTAGAGGTCGCTGGCGGCCGTCGCCGGCTCGCCCCGAGCAACCTCCGGGCTCATGTAGCTGATCGTCCCGAGCACCGTGCCGGCTGAGGTCATCGACCGTCCCGCGCCGGTCTCGCTCAAAGCCTCGCCGCGTATCGCCGGAAACTCACCGGACAGCGACTCGGGGTCCTCGACCGGGCGCGCGAGCCCGAAGTCGAGCACCTTGATGCCGTTGTCGGTGATCATGATGTTCTCCGGCTTGAGGTCCCGGTGGATCACACCCTGGCCGTGCACGGCCACCAGCACGTCGAGCAGCTGCTCGGCGATGTCAAGCTTGTCCTCCGGCTCCAGACCGTCGTTCATGACCTCGCGCAGGCTCCGACCTTCGACGAGCTCGAGCACCAGACAGTCCCGGTCCTCACCCTCGATGTAGTCGTGAAACTGACAGACGTGCGGATGGTCGAGCGCCGACAGGACCCTCGCCTCGCGGAGGAACCGCGCCTTGCGCATCGGATCGAGTCGTTGATCGGGGCGGATGACCTTGAGCGCGACACGGCGCCCAATCCGG
>JASFPU010000004.1:0-19220 GCA_050115855.1 Holophagae bacterium | reverse complement strand
GGTCTTTGCCGGGGTCGGGGTGGCTGCTGCGGGTGCGACGGTCGGTTGGGCGGCGGCGATCGCGATGGACGTCTCGATCGCCGGAGCGATCGCCACCGCGTCCGGTGGGCTGTTCGTCATCGCGTTCTTGATCGCGCCGCAGCGAGGCCTGCTCGCCCAGGCCCGCCGGCGTTCGGGTCAGCGACTCGACTTCGCGGTGCGGATGCTGCTTGTGCATCTGCTCCATCACAAGGGCACGCCCGAGGCGGTCGAGGAGTGCCGTGAGGACGTCCTACACCGCCACCTCGGCTGGCGCGAGGCATGGACCCGCAGAGTGGTGTCCCGGGCCGAGCAGCGCGCGTTCGTCGCTCGGCGAGGCGAGCTTTTGGTGCCGACCTACCTGGGACGGAAGCTGGCCGACGATGCGGTGGTGGGTTTTCAGGACTGAAGGGGAACCCATGGTCAATGGCGATCGAAGGTCCCTGTCGCGTCTCGCCGACGCCGATCACGGTTTCGGCTGCGGCGACGGGCTCGGCGCGCGTAGCCCCGCTCCGCGGACCGGGCTACAATGAACGTTCGGGAGGCACGCATGCGGGTCTTGGAAGGCAAGCTGGATGCGAAGGGTCTGCGATTCGCCCTCGTCGTGAGCCGGTTCAACGAAGCGCTGACCTCACGGCTCGAATCCGGAGCCGTGGACTGCCTGCAGCGGCACGGGGCGGCCGACGACGACATCACCATCTACCGGGTGCCGGGAGCGTGGGAGATTCCGTTCGTTGCGCACCGACTGGCGGCGTCCGGTGGGCACGACGCGGTCGTCTGTCTCGGCGCGTTGGTCCGCGGTGGCACCGCGCACTTCGATCTGATCGCGGCCGAAGTCGCCAAGGGTATCGCGCAGAGCGCCATGGGCTCGGGCGTTCCCATGACCTTCGGCGTGATTACCGCCGAAACCCTCGAACAGGCCGTCGAGCGCGCCGGTACCAAGATGGGGAACAAGGGATGGGAAGCAGCCCTCGCCGCGGTCGAGATGGCGCGGCTGTACGAGCATCTCGATGGGAGCTCCTGACGTGGCACCTGTGCCGCCGGCCGCGCGTTGGCGGCTCCCGGCGAATCGCTCGAGCCCCGATGTTGATCCGGGGGCCGTGCGGAGCGTAGTCGTGGACGACGGAGCGGCCTGAGATGGGGATGCGCCGTCGCGCCCGCGAGCTCGCGCTGCAGCTGCTGTACCAACATGAGCACACGGGGGCGGACTTCGAGACCATGCAGCGCGACTTCGATGAGTGGACGAGCGCCGGCGAGTCGGTCCGTGAGTTTGCCGACCGCCTGCTGCGCGGAACAGTCGCTCATCTCGACGAGCTCGACGCGGAGCTCGCCCGCCAGACCGCCCATTGGCGTCTGGAGCGACTCGCCGCGGTCGATCGCAACATTCTCCGGCTGGCCATGTTCGAGCTGATGTACGAGAACGAGACGCCGCCCGCAGTGGTCATCGACGAAGCCATCGAGATCGCGAAGAAGTACGGCGCCGAGGAGTCGAGCCGGTTCGTGAACGGTGTTCTGGACGGTTTCGTCAAGCGGCGGGCGGGCGACCGGTGAGGACGCTCGTCGTCGGTCTGGCGTGCCTGGTCGCAGGCGCCGCATCGGCCGAGGAGGCGGTCTACCGCATGCGTGGACCGACCGTTCCGGTTGCCCGGCAGGTGAACGGCTACCGGCTCGACGTCCGCGATCTCGGTGACGGTGAGGTGGCGGTTCGCGTCGTGACGTCGCTCGGTCCGATCGGGTCCTCCGGTTCCTACGGAGGTCTCGAAGGTCCGCGACGACCGCAGGTTCCGGTCGACTTCGAGCTGCCGTCGAGGCTCGCGAGCTCGTTACGACCGGAGCTCGAAGCATGGCAGGCGGCGACCACAGTGCTGGAGTGGGTGACCGACCACATCGTGCTGATCGAGGACGACGACGGACCGCAGGACGCCGAGTCGGTGCTCACCCGACACGGCGGTCGGTGCTCCGGCCTCGCCAACGCGACGGCGGCGCTGCTCATGGCCGCGGGTTTCGACGCGCGCACGGTGAGCGGGCTGTTGATCAGTGACCATGGCGTCCTGCGCCACCGGTGGGTCGAGTGTCGGCTGCCGGGCGCCGGCTGGGTGCCGACCGATCCCACTCTCGGCTGGTGGATCATCACGCCCAGGCACGTGGCCTTCGACGACACGGTCGAACGACTTCCCGAGGTGATGGTCGACCAGCGCGACACCGGTGACCTCCATCGGCTGCCCAGGATCGGGACGGTGCTGGTGCGGCCCAACGACGGTGCCGAGCTGATCTGCCGGTTGAGCGACGCGATCGAGGGACGGACGGTCGTGGCGCAGCTGCGACAGGGCTCCGACCTCCGCCGTGGCGTGCTCGGCCCCGAGGCCCGATTCAGCAGCCTGCTTCCGGGACGCTGGGTGTTGACCGTCGAGCTCGACGGGCGGGTGGTGGAGCAGCGTGCGTTCACCCTGCGTTCCGGTGCGGTGCACAGCTACGTCGTCCACCTCCCGTCGGCCGTATTCCAGGAGGTCGGATCGTGAAGAGGATCCTGTCCGGGAGCTTGACGCACCTGACTCCCCCCGCGCTCATGCGACTGCTGTCGGCGACGGCGACCAGTGGTGTCCTCGAGCTGGTGACCGACGAAGGTTCGTTCCGAATGGAGATCGACCACGGCTGGACCGCGGTTCCGCTGCCCGATGAGATCGACACTGCGCGCCGCGTACTCTCCTGCCGCGACGGTGCATTTCGGTTCGAACCCGGCGATGTCCGTCCCATCGAAGGGCCGTCCCTGAGCCTGGGAGCGTTCGCCGACGCCGTCCGTTCCGGGTTGCGCGACCTCGAAGGGGGCGAGATCAAGGACGTCGAGATCGAGCGATTGGTGTCGGGCGAGATCACCGAGCTGGCCCGGTCGGCGACGCTGCCCAACATCCACCTGCTGCCGTCGCAGCCGCCTGCGAATCCTCTCGACGACCTGCTCGAAGGCCTCGCCGATCAGGCCCCTCAGGAGCTTCTCTTCGCCCAGATCGGCGTGGTCGCACCCGACCCACGGCTGTGGCGGGGTGCGGTCGATAACGAATGGCGTCGGAGGGGGTGGCAGGTGCGCCGGATCGGGCTGACCGACGATCTGGTGAACGCCGGGCTCGACCTGCTCGTCGTGCACCACGCGCATGGCATCTCCCGCAGCGGGAAAGAGAAGGCATGGCTTGACCTGATCCGCCGCGCCCGTCGCGTCGAGCCCGAGCTGCCGGTCATCTGGGCCTCGTCGCTCGGCGATCCGGGGTGGGTCCACGATCTGGTCGGCGCGGGAGTGTCGTTTCTGCTGCCGGTTCCACCGGGCGAGGGTGGCGAGGTACAGGGGCGGTTCGTCGACGACCTGACCGTGGTTGTCGATCGCCACCTCCAGAACCTCGGCCGGGTCGATCGCCAACCGCTTCCGCCGGCGGTGACCGAGCTGGTCGATGCGTTGCTGCACGAAGCCGACTCCGAGCAAGCCGTGGGTGTGTTGCTCCAGCTCGCGTCCAGCACCCTGCTTCGAACCGCCGTGCTCGCCGTCGAAGAGACCGCCATCCGCTGTCGAGCCGGTTTCGGCTATCCGCTGGGACAGGGGACACGGGCGCTCCCCCGCGGACTCGGGTTGCTCGAGAAGGTCGTGCGATCGGGCCAGCCGACGGTCGGGATTGATCCGGAGGCGGTCGGATCGAGGCGGCTCGCCGAGGGCCTCGGACTGGAGATGCTGCCGTCCGCGACCGCCGTCATACCTCTCGGAGTCGGTGCGGCCGTGACCGGCCTGCTGGTCGCCGATCGGGAGGGGGCATCGCTCCCGGACCTCTCTGAGCTGGTCATCCTCGCGAGCCGCCTCGGCGGCGTGGCGCTGCAGTCCTGACCACACCGGGGGCGTCTGTCCGTCGGCTGCACGTTTTTTTCTCCGAGTGCCGATGGACAGGCGCTGGCACCGCGTCAGCCGCCGCGAATGTGTCGAAAATTGACACCGTGTTGACGATTGGATATCGTGTTGTCGGAGTTTCTTGCGAACTGTCCGAATGAACGGTGAATCAAGCGGTACTGGTGACTCGATGCGAATCACGCTGTTCGAAATATCTGCATCGCGAGCTCGAACGTGGTGACCTTGATCATCGAAGGAGCGGGGGGCTCTCAGCTCACCTATCAGCTCGACAAGCAGTCGATCTCCATCGGCGCCTCGAGCAGCAACGACGTCGTCCTCCGCGATCCCGGTGTGGCGCCGCAGCACGTCGTGCTGCAACGCAACGGGGATGTCTTCACTTTTCTCGGGCAGCATCGACAGGTCGTGGTGCTCAACGGCGAGCGCCGCGCGCGAGGGGTTCTGAGGGTCGGTGACAAAATCCGAATCGGCACCGCCTCGATCGTGTTCAAGGGATCGACCGACAACAACCAGGACATCGAGCTGGTCGAAGCTTCTGCGGCCGAGCCGTCGGTCGAGCCGGAGGCGCCGGCACCGGACCGGCGGTCCGAGATCGTGCTGTACCGCGAGGGCCACCGGCTGAGTGAAGCCCGTGCCCAGTTGGTCGAGATCTTCCGCTCGAACGTCCGCCCCGATGCGGTTCCAGCGCTGCGGGCGTACCTCGGTTCTGCTTTCACGGAACGCCAGTCCCTGGTGGCTCTGGTGGACGAACGCGGCCGATTCCAGCCCGTTGTGTCGCAGTGGGAGGAGGATCTGCCCCGATTGCCGGCGCAGACCTTCGAGGAGCTGGCGGCGGCCGGGCGTTACGCCGAAATGCACCTGGCGGGCCGCTTGACGCTGATCTACCCGATCGACCGCGGTGCCGACCAGTCCCGAGCCTACCTCCTCGCCGAGTCGTCACCCGAGCAACGAGACGACGACCTCGACCTGCTCGGCGAGCTCGCCCGGATGCTGTCGGTGCACTGGGAGCGAGTGGAGCGGTCGACCGCGCTCTACACCGAGTGGGCCGGCCGCTGTCACACGGCCCTCCAGGAGGCCGTGCCCGGGACCTCGCAGGCATCGAAAATCCTCCGTGACAGCGTCGGCACGGCAGCCCGCTCGGCGTCACCGGTCATGTTGTGCGGACCACGGAGCTCGGGTCGGATGTTTCTGGCCAATCTTATCGCGAGCCTCCGACCGGCCGGCCCCGCACCGGTTCACGTGTTCCAGACCGACCCGGACGACGACCGCTCGGTCCGAGTCGGGCTTTTCGGCTCGGATCAGGGCGACGCCGGAGCGGGACCGAGCGATCGTTTTCGCGGGTCAGCAGTGGTGATCCGCGACGTGCATCTGATGTCGCCCAAGCTGCAGCGGGAGCTGGCGGCCGAGGTCGCCGGAGATCTCGAATCGGGGTACGGCCCGTCAGTCCGGTGGATGGTCACGACCGGCCAGGATGCCGCCGCCATGCTCAACGAGGGTGTGCTCGACGCGACGCTCTACGGGCTGTTCGAGCGCCACGTCATTCGGGTGCCCTCGCTCGCCGACCGCCGGGAGGACCTGCCGCTGCTCATCGTGCGCCTGCTCGAACGCGTCGGTGCAGAGCAGGGCAAGGAGATCAGAGGCATCGAGCTGGTGACGCTGAACTCGCTGCTCGACCATCCGTTCGAGGATGAGATGACCGAGCTGCTCGAAGAGCTCAGGAGGCTGGTTTCAGCGACCCCCGATGGCGAGATGGTGCGTGGTCTCGTGCCGCGCGGCACACCGTCGTCTCGTGATGACGGCGCGGTCGAGCCGGCGACGCCCGATATTGTCGGTTCGGTGCTTGAGATCGATGACCTCAAGAGAGTGATCCCCGAGATCGAGAGGATGATCATCGATCGGGTGCTGCAGCGGACGAAGGGGAACCAGAGCCAGGCCGCGAGGACGCTCAATCTGTCTCGCGGCGCGCTGATCTCCAAGATCAAAGAGTACGAGATCCCGGACTATCGGGCGCTGCGCAAGAAAAGCTGAATCGTCAGGTCGATCTCTTCTTCCTGCCAGCAGCGGCGGTCGGGGACTCGTCGGTCGACACCGGGCCGAGCAGCTGGATGACCAGGTCCCAGTTGAAGCCGAGCCAGATCAGAAACGGGAACGAGAACCTGCCCGGGAGATCCGTGAAGTAGCGCCAGAAGCCGTAGAAGTCCCGGGAGAGGTTCGAGTAGTGCTGAAGACTCCATTCGCCGAGCGAGTACGCGTACAGGCACTTGACGTGAAAATAGACGTTGAGAGTCTGAGTCAGATAGAGGATGCACCAGCCCATGAACAGGCGCTCGAGCTGTCGACGGCTGAACGGTCGTGGCAGCGCGAGGTACAGTGCGAGCAGCACGATCGTGTTGAAATGCTTTTCCGTCAACGGGATGGATGGGATGCCGGAATCTGTTCGGAAGTCGGACCGCACGACCTTGGCCTGATGGTCCTCGGCGACCAGGCGCGTCACCCTGGGGTACTCGAAGGAGCGGACCAGCAGCTGGGTGAAGCCGGTGACCGCGGAGTCGAGAAACGGGCGCAGCGCGAGCCAGATGACCATCGCGATGACCAGTGTCAGAGGGAGCCGTTTGAGGAAGCTGCGGTACAGAGCGACAGATTCGGTCATGGCGTCCTCCGGTCCCGGTCGAACTCAGGTTGCCCGCGTCGGTCGACCCGCCCCGGTCACTCGGATGCTCGCCGTGGCGGTGCCGCAAGCCAGTGGGCCCAGATGATCCACAGCGTCACGCCGGCAAGGATGACCAGCGACTGCCAGATGAAGATGTGGGACGAGTTGAACAGCTTCGGCAGGTAGATTCCAATGTAGAACAGCGAGATGATCCGAATCAGGTTGATGATCTGAATGGCGACCAGCCCGCCGACGACGCCGACCAGCTTGGCCCACCATCTCGCCGGGAACGCGAGCACGCCCGACACGAAGATCAGGCTGGTGATCAGACCGTTACAGCCGTTGTAGATGGTGACCGCGAACCGCGGTGATCGGAGATCGCAGCCGTTGATGGTGATGTCCTCGCCGAACAGCTTGAGGACGATGCCGGACATCTTCGCGATCTGCGTCGTGTACGGCACGACGAAGGCGTCGTTCACCGGTTTGAGCGCAACGACGGTGAAGCTGATCCCGAGGATGCTCAGAAACAAAATCAGGAAACGCGATTCCGGGCGTCTCCAGAGGGTCCGTAGGTTCATGCAGTCTGACCTCCCAGCGGTCGTGGTTCGCGCGCGGCGTGCCGGGCATGATACCGGAACTGGCAGATTCGGGGATCAGATACGCATTCCGACCAGCACGTAGTGGACCTCGGAACCGTTGCGGAACCGTTCGTCCGGGTCCTTGCGGAGGCACCGGAGGATCAGCTCGGCGAGCCGCGGATCGAGCGCCGGATCGAGCTCGAGCGGGTCGGGTGGTTCCCGGGTCAGGTGGGCATCGACGATCGAGCCCTCGTTGAACGGCGGCTGGCCGGTGGCCAGGTGGAAGGCGGTGGCGCCGAACGAGTAGACGTCGGTTGCGGGTGTCGGCCGCTTGCCGCGGATCTGCTCTGGCGCCATGTAGTACGGCGTGCCGTAGATTCTCAGGTCCCGACCCGAGGTCAGGTCGAGTCGCGCGGCGATACCGAAGTCCAGAACCTTGACGTCGAACTCGGGCGTGAGGAGGACGTTGGCGGGCTTGAGATCGCGGTGAATGACCCGGTGCTCGTGCGCGTACGCCATGGCGGCCGCCAGCCGGGTGAGGATCAAGGTCAGATTGGATCGGACCCGTTGGTGCGCGCTTCGGATCACTTGGTCAAGCGCCTCGCCCGGGACGAACTCCATGGCGATGAAGTACCCGCCGAACCCGGCTTCGAAGTCGAACACGGTGACGATCCCCGGGTGGTTCAGCGTGGCGGCGGTCTTGGCCTCTGCCTCGAGTCGAGCGGCGATCTCGGGCGACGTTTCGCGCAGGACTTTGATCGCCACATCTCGGTCCAGACGCGTGTCCCTCGCCTTGTAGACGACCCCCATGCCGCCCCGGCCGAGCTCGGTCAGGATCTCGTACCGGTGCGGCCCGGAGGCAGCGCTCACCGGCTCGACGCGACCCACCGGCTCGTCAGCCGCGCGAACCGCGTCGAGCTCCTGTCGCAACCTCTGGGCGGGCTCGCACGAGTAATCGAACTCGAGGATCCGGTCGACGATATTCAGGCTCTTGTCCGGGCGTCCGGCTTCGAACAGCATGCGCGCGAGTGCCACCGCCGGCTGCAGGCGGCCGGGCTGCAGAGCGACCCCGACCACGGCGCGCTGGAGGCAGAAGATCCCGTCGTCGAGCGTGCGGTTGTTGCGCGCCCACTGGGCGATGTCGATGATGACGTCCGGAATGTCCGGAACCGGACCCGGGTGCCGTCTCAGCACGTCGCACGCCGCCTCGAGCAGACCTGCTCGGTGCAGCTCGATGAGGGCATCCTGCAGGTAGCCGAGGCGGGCCATGAACAACGCGGTCTTATCGGCCCGGCCCAAGCTGCGGTAGAAGTCCAGCGCCCGGACGTCTTCGCCGGCCCGCTCGGCACACCGGGCGGCGGACTCGAGATCACCGGCGAACTCCCACAGATCGCTCGCCTCGGCCCAGCGGTTGAGGTCCTCCAACAGCGGTGCGGCGAGGGTCCACTTCTGGGCCGATCGAGCGAGGTCGACGGCGGCGGCCTGACGGCCCGACGCGACCAGGATGTTGACCGCCTTTTCGACCCGTCCGGACGAGGTCAACACCTGGATCAGCTCGTCCTCCATGTTGAGGTCGGACAGCACAGGAACCAGCTCGTCGGTCTCGTTCTGCAGCAGCGTGGTCAGCCGGTCGATATCGGTGTCGGCGACCGCCGACGATGCCGTCGGCTGACCGGCGTGCTGCAGCTGATCGTAGAGACGCTCGAGATACCGGACCCTGATCTTGGCCGAGCGGTGGGGCATGTTCGCGTCGACGGCGGAACGGGCAGCCTCGACCAGGTTGTCGGCCTTCAGGAATGCGTGCATGGCGCGTTCGTGCTCCCCGGCGTCCCGCCAGGCGTACCCGACCGCGCGCCACTCACCGCGGGCTTCGTTGAGGCGGGCCTCCGTGGCGTGGTCACCGAGCTGTTTGGCGACTCTGAGCACGGCTCGAAACGACGGGTCGGAGGATTGGAGGAGCCCCTCGTCGAGGGCCAGGTTCGCGGTGCGCAGCGCCTGCTTCGGTTCACTGGCGCGGATCCACGCCCCGACCGCCTCGGTCAAGCTGCCGTTCCTGATATGCCACTCGGCGAGATCGCGCTCGCACTTCTGAGCCGCCTTCGCGTTGTCCGCGGAGCGGAACGATCTGGCCGCGTCGCTCAGGTGCCGGCCACCGGCCAGGCGGAAGTACTCGCCGGCCTCGCCGTGACGCTTGAGGCGGGACGCGACCTCCGCCGCCTTGAGCCAGGCCTTGCCTTTCTTGAAGCAGCTGAGCGCCGGCTGGAGGTTGCCGTGCTGGAGGTAGATGTCGCCCGCTCCTTCGTAGTCACCTCGGTGTTTGAGGCCGCGCACCATCCGGTCGACCCGGCTGCCGCCGAACAGCAGCCCGAAGATGCCCCAGATAATGAGCGCACCGGAGGTCAGGTTGGCGAACAGCGAGACGTACGGGTGGTGGAGCCAGGCCAGCATCTGCCTGGCGCCCGGATCGTCCAGCTCCGGAGCCGCCGCGATCAGACCGAGGTTGAAGACGGCGGCAACAGCCAACCCGACGAGCAGCGGGATCAGGTACCTGCGTTGAGAGAACGGCGCCATGGCGATCAGAGCCACCGCCGCTCCCGAAGAACGAGAGTCAGCCCCATGGACGCATTTTACCTTGCATGGAGTTGGTTCAAAAGGGTTGAAATTTTATAAAGACTCGCTCATATTTATGGCTGAGGGGTTCCTCACCCGAGGCGGCCCCCGGTCCAGAGGACAACGGAGGCGAGTGTGGCAGCCGATTACTACAAGACGCTCGGTGTCGCGCGCACGGCGGACGCAGCCGAGATCAAGAAGGCCTACCGCAAGCTGGCACGGAAGTACCACCCGGACGTCAATCCGGGCAACGAAGAGTCCGAGAAGAAGTTCAAGGAGATTCAAGAAGCGTACGCGGTGCTGTCCGATTCGGAAAAGAAGAAACAGTACGACCGGTACGGAACCGTCGATGGAGACCCGACGGCCGGCTTCGACCCGTTCCATCGCGCCCGACGGCGCTCGACCTGGGGCTCGCCCGAGGGCGTCCGCGTCGAGTTCGACGGTCCGGGCGGATTCCAGGATCTCGGCGACATCTTCAGCCAGTTCTTCGGCGGGGCGCGACCGGGTGGCGGACGCCAACGTCGGGCGCCGCGTCGCGGGAGCGACCAGGAGCTGTCGATCGAGGTCGCCTTCTCCGACGCGGTGCGCGGGACGACGGTCACCCTGCCGGTGCAACGTCAGCTGCGGTGCAGCAGCTGCGGCGGGACCGGGCACGAATCGGGGGCGCAGTGCCCGGCCTGTCACGGTGCCGGCACCGTGATCTCCACCGAGAGGCTGCGAGTCAGGATCCCCGAGGGAATCGCCGACGGCAAACGGATCCGGATCGCCGGCAAGGGCGCCGAGGGCCGACACGGCGGCGCGCCCGGTGACCTCTTCGTCCGCGTGAACGTCCGACCGCACCGGTTTTTCGAGCGCGACGGCGACGACATCCACACCACCGTCCCGATCACGTTCTCCGAGGCCTACCTGGGTGGTGAGATCGAGGTCGGAACGGTCCACGGTCCGGTGCGTGCGAAGGTGCCGCCCGGCACCGACTCCGGCCGCACCTTCCGACTTCGGGGCAAGGGGGTCCGCAACACCAAGACCCGGGCGCATGGCGACCACCTCTACACCGTCGAGATCGTGGTCCCAAAGGTGGTGTCGCCGGCCGGCGAGGACAGTGCACGTCGGGTCAGCGAGCTGTACGACGGCAACCCTCGCGACAAACTACCGCGGAACCTCTGATTCAATTATGAGTTATGAATTATGAATGACCATCGCAATGCACGGTGAGGCGATGTTGCGATGAAACTCAAAATTCATAATTCATCATTCCCTCACGCGGCCCAGGCACCCGTTCTTCGCATCTTCTCCACCTTGCGGAGGAACATCGCCTTTTTGATCCCGCGCAAGTGGTGGACGAGCAGGGTTGCATCGAGGTGGTCGACCTCGTGACAGATCGCCTGGGCGAGCAGCCCGGCAGCGTCGATCTCGCGCCACTTCCCGGCCTCGTCCTGAGCGCGGACCACCAGCTCCCTCGGGCGGACCAGGGTGGTGAAGAGGCCTGGGAACGACAGGCATCCTTCCTCGACGGAGGCCCGCCCGGACGATTCGATGATGGTCGGGTTGGCGAGCACCAGCTTCTGCGCTGGATCCTTGCCGACCGACAGGTCGACCGTGGCGAGCCGGAGGTTGACGCCGATCTGGGGCGCAGCGAGGCCGAGCCCGGGCGCCCGCCAACCGGTCTCGAAGAGGTCGGTCACGAGGTCGCGGAACGTGTCGTCGAAGTGCTCCACCGGGTCGTTCGGAGCTTCGAGGCGCGGGTCGCCATAGATCAGAATCGGCCGAACGCTCATGATTCGGCCAATCTCGCCCGGGTCGCCCGCCAGGCGTCGTCTACCCGACCGCGGATGTCGACCGGCGAGGCGGTCTGGAGCCGCCCATCGAGCACCACGGCGCGCCCGTCGACCAGAACGTGCCGCACGTCGGCCGCGGTCGCGCCGTAGACGACGCGCGACGCGGGATCGCCGCCGGGCAGCATCGCCCAGCCGTCGGTCGAGACCACCACGACGTCGGCGGCCTTGCCGGGGCTCAGGGTGCCGACGACGTCATCGAGATGCAGCGTCTGGGCGCCGATCCGTGTCGCCATGGCGAGCGCATCCCAGGCGCCGAGGGCCAGGGGGCCGGAACGAACCGCATGCACGGTCGCCGCGAGCGCCATCTCGTGGAACGCCGACAAACGGTTGTTGCACGGTGGCCCGTCGGCCCCGAGACCGACCACGACGCCCGCCGCTCGCAGGCCGGGCACGTCGGCGATGCCCGACCCGAGCTTGAGGTTGGTTCCGGGGCAGTGGCAGATCCGGGTCCGGCTGTCGGCCAGCAGCTCGATCTCCGAACCGCTGAGGTGAACGCCGTGGGCGAGCACAACGTCGGGGCCGGTCAGCCCGACGTCGTCCATGTACTCGGCGTTGCCGAGACCGGTCAGCTGTCGGACCGCAGCGACCTCGTCCCGATTCTCGGCGACGTGGGAGTGGACGAGCCAACCGTGGCGACGGGCGAGCTCGGCGCAGCCTTCGAGCAGCTGCCTCGAGCACGACAGCGCGTAGCGCGGAGCCACCGCATAGCCCAGCCGCCCACCGGCTGCGCCGTGCCACCGCACGCCGATCGACTCGGCGTCGGCCAGCGACGCGTCCGCATCCTCGACCAGCTGGTTCGGACAGCCGTCGTCGGTGATGTCGATGTGGGTTCGACCGGACACCATCCTGATGCCGAGCCGTTGAGCGGCGTCGAACACGCGATCGTGGTCGTGGGTCGTGCCGAAGTCGAGCACGGTCGTCGTGCCGCCGGTGAGCAGCTCGGCGATCCCCAGCTCGGCAGCGGCGGCGACGCCGTCGCCGTCGAGCGCGGCCTCGTACGGCAGGGTGCGGCGCCGAAGCCAGTCCAACAGGGTGAGGCCATCGGCCTGATGGCGGAGCAGCGACTGCGCGACGTGGACGTGGCACTGAATCAGACCGGGCAACACCAGACATCCTTCGGCGTCGATGATCCGGTCACCCGGGACCGTCTCGGCCCGACCGTCGGCGATCTCGACAATTCGACCGTCGCGGATCACGACGTCGCCGTCCAGCCAGTGTCGGTCGTCCTCCATCGGGAGCACGGTGCCGCCGCGAATGATCACGTTCGCCGTCACGGAACCATTGTACAGACAGCGGCACGTCGGCGAGATAACATGCTCTTCAACAGGAGGTTGGCATCTCGAACGAGCGGATCACGGGCCGTTGTCCGAATCGCTGAACAGCGGAAGTGTCGGCTCGAGCTTGGGCAGCAGCAACGCCTCGAGTCGGGTGCCCCAGTCGTCTCTTTCGTCGGGATCGAGCCGAACCGGACGCAGTGCGCGGGCGGTGATCATGCCTTCGAGCAGGAGCTCGATCTGCTCCTGGAACCGCGCGTCGACCGCGCGCACCCCGTCGTAGGTCGGGCGGACCCACGGCGGGACGTGGATCAGCATCTCGTAGGTCTTGAGCCAGTAGTCGAGGAATCGCTCCCAGATCTTCTGCACTCCGGCGGCGTGCACCATGTAGCAGTAGTTGTCGAGCACCGAACGATCGCAGACGACCACGTCGTGACCCGAGGCCGCCTCGATCTCGGCGTTGATCTGGCTGTGGAGGATCCACTCCTGAGCCTCGATCGTGGTCTGCTGGTTGATCGGCAGCGGACAGCTGCGGGCGACCTCACGAACAATGTCGACGTCGACGTGGCGACGCTTCAGGCGGGCGGCCAGCTCGAAGCACAGGGTCGTCTTGCCGACGCCGTGGCTGCCGATCAGGGCGATCTTCATGGGAGCGCCATTGTAGACCGAATCGGTCTGGCCAAGCTGTCAGCCGTCAGCCGTGAGCTGTCAGCTTCGCTGGGACGCAGCGTCGAATCGCTCCCGGATCGGCTGCGATGGGCTGAGTGCTGATTGCTGACCGCTGAGAGCTTTACCGCTGAGTCGGCTTGCCGGTCGGTCGCAGCGCGCCGGGCAGGTTGTTCGCGGCGTCGAGCAGGGTGGCGAGGATGTCCTCAGCGCTGTCGGCCTCGAGCAGCCGCGCCAGGCGGCCCGGATTCCGCACGATCCACGCCAGCCGGGACAGCCACCGCAGGTGCAGCGCGTCGTTGCGCAACGCGAGCAGGAAGAAGATGTGCGTCTTACCCATGTCCGGCGAGCCGAACTCGATCCCGTCCTTCGACCGGGCGACCGCGATGAACTGCTTGGGGAACTTGTCGGCCGCCCTCCGGCGGGCGTGGAGGAACGCCACCCCCTCGGGCACGGTGGTCGGCACGAGCCGCTCGCGAGCCGCCAACGCGGCCTCGAGCCAACCCTGATCCTGAACCAGCCCGAGCTTGGTGACGTGCGTGACCATGCTGTGGATGACACCGGCACGATCGCTGGCGTCGAGCGCGGGAACGATCTGCTCGACCGTCAGGATGTCCTCCATCGGAGCGTCGATGACGTGGTTCGGTGCCGCGCCGGACGACTCGACCGACTCGGCGGCCAGGGTGTCGAGGTACTCGTCGAGCAACGCCCGGCGGAACCGCCACTGTCCGCCGATCTTGACGCCCGGGATCTTCCCCTCGTGGGCGAGCCGCACCAGGGTGCGCTCGGCGAGCTTGAGATACTCTGCGGCCTCCTTGGCGGTGAGATACGCTTCCATGCTGCCTCCCCTGTCGCAGGCGGATTGCGACATTAAATGGCTGAGTACTCCTTTTTCCGGCCCATGTCAAGGTGAATGCTCCCTTGCACGGGTCGTCGCCGTGTGCTATCACGTGTCGTCGATCGCCTCGGTTCGGCCGATCGTCGGTGGGAATCGCCGACGGCGGAGTGCGGTTGGGGAGGGCACAGCGGTGGTCCTGCGACATCGCCGTGTCGACCCAGGGTGGGCGTCGGAACGCCTCCGGCGTCACAACGAAACAACATCGGGACCTCGTGTTCCAGCTTGAGGAGGGACGGGAAATGGATATTCAGGCGAAAGTTCAGGAGATCATCGTGCAGCAGCTCGGCGTCGACGCCGCCAAGGTGACCCCGGAGGCGTCCTTCGTCGACGATCTGGGCGCTGACTCGCTCGACGTCGTCGAGCTGGTCATGGCCTTCGAAGAGGAGTTCGAGGTCGAGATCCCGGACGAGGCGGCCGAAAAGATCGCGACCGTCAAGGACGCCATCGAGTTTCTCAAGAGCAACGTGAGCGAGTGATGCCACGCCGGGTGGTGGTGACCGGCCTCGGGCTGATCTCTCCCGTGGGGGTCGGCACAAAGGCGACGTGGGACGGTCTCGTCGCCGGCCGCAGTGGCGTCGGTCCCATCACCAAGTTCGACACCGAGGGCTACTCCGTCCGGATCGCAGCTGAGATCAACGACTTCGAACCGTCGCTGTGGTTCGAGGCCAAAGAGCTCCGCAAGTTCGACACTTTCGTCCACTACGCAGTGGCCGCCTCCGACATGGCGCTCGGGCAATCGGGCCTCGAGATCCATGACGGCAATGCCCACCGCGTCGGCGTTGTCATCGGCTCCGGCATCGGTGGTTTCCCGATGATCGAGCAGACCCACCGCAACCTGCTCGACAAGGGGCCGCGGCGGGTGTCGCCGTTCTTCATCCCCGGCTGCATCATCAACATGTGCTCCGGCGTGGTGAGCATCAAAACCGGCGCCAAAGGGCCGAACATGGCGACCTGCACGGCGTGCTCGACGTCGGCTCACGCCATCAGCGACGCGCTGCTCTACATCCGCCACGGCTACGCCGACGCCATCATCGCCGGTGGTTCCGAGGCGGTGATCACGCCGCTGCCGCTGGCCGGGTTCGCGTCGATGCGGGCGCTGTCGACGCGCAACGACGAGCCCGAGCGGGCGTCACGACCGTGGGACAGGGACCGCGACGGGTTCGTCATGGGCGAGGGTGCCGGCATCGTGATCCTCGAGGAGCTCGAGCACGCTCGACAGCGCGGCGCCCCGATCCTGGCCGAGGTGCTGGGATTCGGCATGTCGTCCGACGCGTTTCACATCTCGGCGCCGTCCGAGGACGGATCGGGCGCCATGCTCGCCATGCAGGCGGCGCTCGACGACGCCGGGCTGAACCCGTCCGATGTCGACTACATCAACGCCCACGGGACCTCGACGCCCTCCGGAGACACGGCCGAGACTCTCGCGATCAAAGGGGTGTTCGGCAGCCATGCCGACCGGCTGCTGATTTCATCGACCAAGAGCATGTCGGGCCACCTGTTGGGCGCCGCCGGCGGCTTCGAGTTCGGCATCGCGGTGCTGTCGGTCGTCGAAGGTGTCGTGCCGCCGACCATCAATCTCGACCACCCGGATCCAGAGAACGATCTGGACTACGTGCCGCACACGGCCCGTGAAGCCCAGATCAGGATCGCGCTGACCAACTCGTTCGGTTTCGGCGGCACCAACGGATGTCTGTTGGTCGGCGCGACGGTCTGACCGCCGTGTCGCGGCGCTTCTTCAGGCTCGGCACGCCGCGTTCGGCAGGGTCGATCGGGTGACCGACCGAGGAGAGATACGTGCCAATCCAACGCCCTCGACTGGTCACGAGTCTGATCCGGGTCGCCAATCGCATCGATCTGTACAACTTCGGGCGCTGGTTGATTCTCGCCTTGATCATCGGCGTGGTGGCCGGTCTCGGGTCGGCAGTGCTTACCTGGGGGGTCGACGGCATGGTGTCGGTGCTGCACCATCGGATCGTCGGCTTCCAGGCGCCCGGCCACGGCGATAGCGGCGTCGGCACGTGGCACCCACCGGAACGCCCGTGGCTGCTGCTCTTGATCCTGCCGGGCGCCGGCTTGCTGGTCGGCTATCTGGTGACGACCTTCGCCCCCGAAGCCGAGGGCCACGGAACCGATGCGGTGATCCAGTCATACCATCAGAGTGGTGCGCTGATCAGACCGAGGATCATC
Source organism: Holophagae bacterium (assembly GCA_050115855.1). Classification (GTDB taxonomy): domain Bacteria; phylum Acidobacteriota; class Thermoanaerobaculia; order Thermoanaerobaculales; family Sulfomarinibacteraceae; genus JAHECW01. The sequence continues at coordinate 2,624 of JASFPU010000004.1, read as the reverse complement.
CCCATCAAGCTGCTGGCGTCGGTGCTGACCATCGGGTCCGGGGGCTCCGCCGGCCGCGAGGGGCCGGTGGCCCAGATCAGTGCCGGCTTTGCATCCTCCCTGTCGCAGCTGCTGAGGCTGCCTGCCTTCGACCGGAGAGTGCTCGTGATTTCGGGCATCGCCGCGGGCATCGGCGGGATGTTCCGCGCCCCTCTCGGCTCCGCGATCTTCGCCATCGAGGTGCTGTACTCGGAGAACGACTACGAGTCGGAGGCGCTCATCCCCGCGATCATGTCGTCGATCGTCGCCTACGTCGTCAACGCCTCGCTCACCGGTTGGCACCCCATCTTCCGTACCGAGGTCGAGCAGTTCACCCATCCCCGGGAGCTTGTCGCCTACATCCTGCTCGGCATCCTGCTCGCGGTCGTCGGCGTGGTCTACGTCAAGACCTTCTACGGCATGCGCGACATCGTGTTCGCCCGGATGCCGCTGCCGGCGATGGTCAAGCCGGCGGTCGGAGGTCTGCTCTTGGCCCTGCTGGCCATGGTCGTGCCACAGGTCATGTCCGGCGGCTACGGCTGGATCCAGCTCACCCTCGACGGAGGCTTGCCGCTCAAGATCCTCCTGCTGTTGCTGCCGGCGAAGATCTTGGCGACCGCGTTCACCATCTCATCTGGCGGATCCGGTGGCGTCTTTGCGCCGTCGCTCGTCATCGGCGGCGTGACGGGTGCCGTGTTTGCCGCCGCCGCCGAGCGCCTCGCGCCGGGTTTCGCCCCCGCGACCACGGCCTGCGTGCTGGTCGGCATGGGAGGGTTCTTCGCCGGTGCCGCCAAGGTTCCGATCGCGTCCTTGATCATGGTGGCCGAAATGAGCGGGTCGTACAATCTACTGGTGCCGTTGATGCTGGCCAGCTCGGTGTGCTACCTGCTGACCCGTGGTGTTTCGATTTACGAAGCCCAAGTGCCGACCCGAATCGATTCGGCGGCCCACATCGGCGAGCTCGAGCTCGACATTCTCGAGAAGCTGACGGTGCGCCAGGTTCTCGACCGCGACCAGCGGCTGATCACGGTCACGCCGGGAACGCCTTTCGAGCGGATCCTCGAGCTCGTGGCCGAGACCGAGCAGCACGCATTCCCGGTGGTAGATCGGTCGGGCCTCGTCGTCGGTCTGTTCAGCATGACCGATGTCCGGAGAATGATGGCGAGCCCCGACGTCTGGTCCGTGATCGTCGCCTCCGATCTGTCCGTGTCTGCAGGTGCCATGGCCTACCTCGAGCTCGACGACGACCTGCACACGGCGGTGCGGCGGTTCACCGCTTTCCGGCACGAGAACCTGCCGGTGTTGGCGGGGCAGCCGCCGTCAAAGGTCGAGGGCATGCTGTCATATCAGCAGGTTCTCGAAGCGTACGACGATGAGATCCAGCGGCTCCAGTCCGAACGCGAGGACCTCGAGCAGTAACTCGGTGCTCGGCCTCTCCGTCTCCCTCTCCCTTGCGACGCTGCCCGGAACGAGAGAGGGATAGGGGCGCGAAGTTGTCGGGAACGGGAACGGGACCGGGATCGGGATCGAGGAGGGCGCGGACGCAGACGTGGGAGCGGTATTTTGCCGCAGGGCGGCAAAAGATCTGCTACACTCACGCCCGTATGAATGGCTATTCAGGTTTCATCGTACTTCAATCAGGGAGGTAGGCCGTGAACTGTATCGTCTGTGTCACCAGCGTCCCGGACACGGCGTCGGTCATCAAGATCGGATCCGACGGCATGAAGATCGACGAGACGGGTATCAAGTGGATCGTTTCGCCGTACGACGAGTACGCTCTCGAGGAGGCGTTACAGCTCACCGAGGCCAAAGGCGGCGAGGTCACCGCAGTGACCTTCGGCCCGGACCGCGCCGAGGCGGCGCTGCGCGACTGCCTCGCACGTGGCGCCCACAACGCGGTGCACGTCACCGGCGGCGCGGCGAGCCTCGGCGACAGCTTCACGATCGCGACCGTACTGGCCAAGGCCCTCGAAGGACGCGACTACGATCTGATCCTGTGCGGCTTCAAGGGCGTCGGCACCGACAACGGGCAGGTCGGTCAGATGCTGGCCGAGCTGCTCGGCATTCCACACGTCGCCAACGTCACCACGCTGGAGATGGGGGACGGCTCGTTCGTCGCCGGCCGGGATGTCGAGGGCGGCCAGGAGCAGGTCGAGTGTCCGTTGCCGGCCCTGATCACCTGTCAGAAGGGCCTCAACGAGCCGCGCTACGCGGCATTGAAGGGCATCATGGCCGCCAAGCGCAAGCCGGTCGACACGATCGAGGTCGCCAGCCTCGGTGTCGAGGAGGGCGCCGACCCGTTCTACGCGGTCCGCTCGCTCGAGCTGCCGCCGCCGAAGTCGGAGGGCACGATCATCCAGGGTGAGGACGACCCGGCGGGCGCTGCCGCGAAGCTGGTCAACCTGCTCCGCAGCGAAGCGAAGGCGATCTAGGGAGGCGATGATGGCTGGAATTCTCGTTTTTGTCGAGCAGCGCAACGGAGACATCCGCAAGGCGTCCCTGCAGGCCCTCTCGGAAGCCCACCGCCAGGCGGCCGGTGACGTCGCCGCGGTTCTGGTCGGCTCGGAAATCGCCGACGCCGCCGCCGGATTGGGGGCGTACGGCGC
>JASFPU010000003.1:0-19406 GCA_050115855.1 Holophagae bacterium | reverse complement strand
TGTCTCGCGGAATTCCTTCGTAGCCCTGGCCGAACGTTACCCCGTCTCTGAGGTTGAAGATCCTGGAGTTGACGACGACGCCCTGATCGGACGTCACGCGGATCGCGCCCGAAAACGAGGTCTTGCCGAAGGTGTCGCCGAGCACGTTCTCGAGGACCGCCGTCTCACCCGGCGGAATGACGAAGTTCTGACTCTCCGGCGACGGATTCGCCTGGTCGCGGACCAGGAGCATCACCGTCACGTTCGCGGTGTACTCGCCTGGGTTGAGGATGTACAGATCGGTTCGCCAGTCCGAGACCAGCGCGGCACCGGGAACGAGTACATCGGTTCCGGGAGACAGCGCTGTCAACGGCGCGACAAAAACAGTCAGGACACCGACACTCAATATGCTGATCAGTCGACTCATCTCGACCCCCTTATCGAATCGATATATACCATAACATCGATGACGATCTCAGCGACCGAGCCCTTCGCGGCGGCTCCGAGTCGGTCCGCCTCGGGCCCCGAAGGTCAACGTTTGTCCGAGGCTGGGTCTTCCAGAGAGCACTCCGATTCGGGAGTGGATCGAGGGCAGCGCGTGGATCTCCGTGAGATTTGTCCCGGTTCCTCGCGACGGAGGAACGGCAACGCGGATCGCTGGCGTCTGACGAAACAACCAGCCGACGCGTGCTCACGCGCGCACCGGCATTGCAGGACACCCGGAATGTGGGCCGGAAGCTCTCACCGAGCGCTTCTCAACAAAATCGACCGCGGTTGGGGTGGACAACCCCAGCCCCACCTTCAGCGGAGGAGGGACTCATGCGAAGGATGAATGGGATTCGTGTTTCGATGGCATTCGTGCTGGTCGTCTCGACAGCGATGATCTGTGCGGCACTCACCCCCTACAGCCAGGACTTCGAAGGATATGCTCCACCGTCGTCCAGTGGTTTGCTGGGCGATAATTGGCTGGTCTTCGGCAACGTCTTCGATGCCGGCGGCGCCTACCAGTACGGCTATGGGCCCGATCCCGCCCCGAACAACAGTGACGCACCGGCGTTCTGTCTGGTCGCTTCGGGACAGGGGGGCAGCGCACAGGGCGCACAGCAGTTGGTCGTCTTCAGCGACTACAACAACGGCGCCCACGGCAACCTCGATTGGATCATCGAGTCCCTGGTATTTCAGGAACAGACCATCGACGCCGCCGACGTCGGGCAGACCGTGGTGTTCACCTTCGATGCGAAGATGGGCGATCTGACGGGAGCGTCCGAGGCCGCGGCGTTCATCAAGACGCTCGATCCGGCCGCCGGGTACGCGACCACGAACTTCGTCACAACCGACACGACCGCGATCCCGACGACCTGGGGGACCTACTCGGTCGAGCTGGCGATCGATGCCGGGCTCGCCGGCCAGATCCTCCAGTTCGGGTTCCTGACGCGCGCGTCGAACTACGAGCCGTCCGGGGTGTACTACGACAATATCAATCAGCCGGTCCCGGTCGAGCTGATGAGCCTCTCGGTCGAGTAGGCCGTCCGGCACCGCGCACGAGACGCCCTGGGAACGCTTGGGGATCGTGATGAGCGCTCGGCACGCGAGACCTCCAGCCGGGGAGTGGTCCGGCGCCGCGCCCTGTGCTCGGGCGCGGCGGGGCCTCGGTCTCGTCGTGCTCGGTCTGTGGGCCGGCGGTGTGCCGGCCTCGACGGTGCCCGAGCGTGAACAGGGCGGACTCGTTGCTCACCACTCGAAATCGACGGAGAGGAGCGTCGTGACCAGCTCGGGGTGGCACCTTCTGGTGGACGGGCAACGGTTCATCATCAGAGGTGTCTGCTACAACCCGGTGCCGGTCGGAAGCACGGCCCGAAGCTGGGACACGATTGACGAAGACATCCTCCAGATGCAGAACGCCGGAATCAACACGATCCGGACCTACGCGCCCATCGACGAGGCGTGGGTCCTCGACCGGTTTGCCGCTGCGGGCATCAAGATCATCATGGGCTTCACCGCGTACTCCGGCGCCTTCAGCATCGCCGGCGGTGGGTATCTCACGTACGTCGATGCCCACAAAGACCACGACGCGATCCTGATGTGGGAGCTCGGCAACGAGTACAACTACCACCCCGAGTGGTTCGGAGGCGACATCGACACCTGGTACGCGATGCTCGAGAACGCGGCGCGGTGGATCCACCTGGTCGACCCCGACCATCCGGTGTCGACGGCGCACGGCGAGGTCCCATCGCTGCCGACCCTCGCCAAGGCACCGAGCGTCGACGTCTGGGGCATGAACGTCTACCGCTGGGACTACTCGCACCGGGCGATCATCGACTTCGCGGAGATCAGCGACAAACCGTGCTACCTCTCCGAAACCGGTGGAGACAGCTACAACAGCGCCCCGTCGCATCCGGTCTACCTGTTCGGAGCCAGCGAGTCGATGCAGGCGGATGCGACCCAGGTCCTCTTGGACGGCGTCTTCGGCACGCTCGATGTCGGCTCCGGGGTGACGCTGTTCGAGTTCTCCGACGAATGGTGGAAGGCCGGCGATCCGGCGACCCAGAATCCCGGCGGAGCGGCGCCGTACAGCAGCGGTGTGCCGTACGACGGAGCCGCGAACGAAGAGTACTGGGGAATCGTCGACGTGTTCCGGACCGCCAAGCTCGCGTACGATGCCGTCAGCGCCGTCTACACCGGTCCCGTCTGTCTGGTGTCCGCCCACGCCGGACCCGACCAGTACCTCCCCGTCGGAGCGACCGTTACGGTTCTCGACGCTTCCGCAAGCAGTCACTCGGGCGCCCTCACGTTCCAGTGGAGCCAGTCCGGCGGCCCGACGACGGCGGCCTTTTCCGACCCCGCGTCCATGTATCCCACCGTCGGCAATCTCATCGCAGGGGTCTACACCTTCGTCCTCACCGTGGTCGGCGACTGCGGAACATCGACCGACGCCGTTCAGGTGACGGTGAACGCGAATGCGAACACCGCGCCTGTGGCCGATGCGGGGCCCGACCAGATCGTTGCGGCGGGGACGACAGTGACCGAGCTCGACGGATCTGCGAGCTCGGATCCGGACGGCGGTCCTGCACCCCTGAGCTACGCCTGGATGCAGACGGCCGGACCCGCCCTGTCAATCTCCGGTGCGTGGGAGCCGTCCCCGTTGATCGCGGGCGTGGTTGACGGTGAGTCGTACACCTTCGAGCTCGTGGTGTTCGACGGATTGAACACGAGCGTCCCGTCGACGGTGAGAATTCTCACCGAACCACTGTTCGCCGACGGCTTCGAATCCGGTGATCTGTCTGGTTGGTCCGGGGCGACCCCCGACGATGGACCCTCGAAAAGGGGGAGCTCGTGAGCAGCTTCGTTCATGCGGTGCTCTCGATCGTCATGTTGGCGGTTGTTTCGGCGGTGGGATGGGCGGCGGTGACCGCCTACAACCAGGACTTCGAGAGCATGGCGCCGCCGTCGCCCGGGGCGCTGCTGGGCGACAACTGGCTGGTGTTCGCGAATGTGTACGATTCCACCGGAACGTACCTGTACGGGTACGGGCCGTATCAGGCACCGAACGATGGGGCCGCGTTCTGCGCCATCGCGACGGGGCAGGGTGGAGCGGCCCAGGGCAGCCAGCAGCTTTCGGTCTACAGCGACTACAACAATCCTGATCACGGCGCCGGGCGTCTCATCGAATCCAACGTCTTTCAGGAACAGACCATCGAGGCGGCCGATGCAGGCACCACAGTGGTCTTCACCTTCGACGCGAAGCTCGGCAACCTCGACGGCGCGTCCGAAGCCGAGGCGTTCATCAAGACCCTTGATCCGGGCGCCGGGTACGCGATCACGAACCACGTCACCATCGACATGACGACCGTGCCGGCTACCTGGAGTACGTACTCGATCGAGCTCGCGCTCGACGCTGGTCTCGTGGGTCAGATTCTCCAGTTCGGATTCACCACGCTGGCATCCAACTACGAGGCGTCGGGTATCTACTACGACAATGTGATGTTCGAAGCCACATTGTTCGTCGACGGCTTCGAATCCGGCGACGTCTCCCGCTGGTCCGGCTGGACGCTCGACGTCGGATCGTCGGTCGACGGATCGACCTCCAACAACAGTGTTCCGATGATGAGGGGGCTGTCATGAAGAAGAAGATCTGGGTTGTGCTTTCAGCAGCTGTGATGACGATCGCTCCGGTTGCGGGTTGGGCCGCGATCACTCCGTACAGCCAGGACTTCGAAGGCCTTTCCCTCCCTTCGCCCGGTGGCCTACTGGGCGATGGCTGGCTGGTCTTCGGCAACGTGTACGACGCCGGTGGGGTCTACCAGTATGGCTACGGTCCGTTCTCCGCCCCCAACGACGGTGCCGCATTCTGCGCGGTCGTCACGGGGGAAGGGGGGCCGGCTCAGGGTCTCCAGCAGCTGTCGGTGTACAGCGACTACAACAACACCGCCCACGCGAACCTCGACTGGGTCATCGAAACCAGCGTCTACCAGGAACAGACGATCGAAGCGACCGACGTCGGGAAAACGGTGTTCTTCACGTTTGACGCGAAGTTCGGCAACCTCGAGGGGGGCTCCGAGGCTGAGGCGTTCATCAAGACGCTCGATCCAGGTGCCGGCTACGTGACGACCAACGTCGTCACGGTTGACACGACCGGCATCCCGACCACCTGGAGCACGTACTCCATCGAGCTCACGATCGACGACGGGTTGGTCGGTCAGATCCTGCAGTTCGGGTTCACGACGAGAGCGTCGAACTACGAGGGATCCGGGATCATCTACGACAACCTGAACTTCGACGTGCCGTCGTCGTCGATCTCCGCGCAAAAGACGAGCAGTTTCATCCTTTCGCTGCACGATCACGATGGCAGCGGTGATCTGACGCCCGGAGACACGTTGGAGTACTCCATCGTGGCGAGCAACAACGATCTGGGGGACGCGCTGAATGTCGTCGTCGACGACACCCCGGACCCGAACACCACGCTGACGGTCGGCACGACGACGACGACTGCCGGGACCGTCGTGTCGGGGAACAGCGGCGGCGACACCTCGGTCTCGGTCGCCATCGGAACACTGGGCTCCGGAGAGTCGGTGACCGTGACCTTCGAGGTGACGATCAACGATCCCCCCCCGCCCGGGGTCGAGACGTTCACGAACAACGCGGTGGTCACCGGATCGAATTTTGACCCGGTCCAGTCGAACACCACAGCCAACACGCTCGGGGAAGGCGGACCGTCCGAGCCGATCCCGACGCTGTCGCTGTGGGGCATGATCGTCCTCACCGTGCTGCTCGCGGCAACGGCGTTGTGGAAGCTCAAGCTGTGAGCCGCCGTGCGCGGGCCTCGTCGATCCGGGAAAAGAGACCGGGTCGTGGCCGACGCACCGCCACGACGGGTCGCCTGGCGGCGCCGAGATGGGACGGTTGATGAGCACCAGGAATCGGGCGAACACGAGGCTCGCCGGACGACCGCGACCGGCCATCGTGGTGGTCTGCGTCGCCGTCGGATGGCTCACCGTAGCAGGTTGGGCTCACGCACAGCTCGTCAACCCCGGCTTCGAGGACGCCGGCGGGTCCCTCCTCGGGTGGTATCCCTTCGGCAACGCTGCAGGGAACGTCACGGTTGCCTCGACCACACCGCGCTCTGGATCCTGGGTCGCGAGCATCTCCGGCGCTCCGAGCAGCGGGGGAGGCACCACGTACTCCGGAATCGCGCAGGGTCTCACGACTCACCACGGGGCGGTGTGGACCGCTTCAGCGCACGCTCGTCACAACTCCGGTTCGCAACTGGAGGGTGACAACCTCGCGATCATGAAGATCGAGTTCTACCGCAGATTCGGCGGTTTCTACGGCACGTCGGACTTCCTCGGCGAATCCGTGATCACCATGCTCGACATCCGGGCGACCCCCGACGTGTGGCATGAACGAACCCTGAGCTTCGCCGCCCCGGTGGACGCCGTCGAGGCCCGGCTCGTCTTCGTCTTCATCACGCAGGGCACCGCCTCCGGCACCGCGCTCGTTGACGACGTCACGTTCACGGCGAGCAGCGGCGATGTCGGCCCGCCGGAGGGGCTGGCTTGGATGCTGGCCTGGCACGACGAGTTCGACGGCACCGCGGTCGACACGAGCAAGTGGAACGTCTTGGACGCCCACCTGATCAAGAACGGCGAGCTCCAGTACTACGATCCGGAGGATGTGTATGTCGATGGGGGATGTCTGGTACTGCGAAGCAGACGGCACGATCCGCCGGTAATCCGTCCCCACCCCAACGGACACGATGCCGAGTTCGAGTTCACCTCGGGGCTGGTCGAAAGCCCGGGCCTGTTTTCACACACCTACGGCTGGATCGAAGTGCGCGCCAAGCTGCCGTCGACACAGGGCATCTGGCCTGCGCACTGGATGCTCGGCGAGAACTACCCGCAGGTCGGCTGGCCCCGCTGCGGCGAGGTCGACATCATGGAGTCCCTCGGGCACGACCCGGACACCGTCTACTTCAGCCGACACTGGGGAGATCCCTACGTTCACCGCGGTACCAGCTCCTCGGGCCCCGACTTCTCTCAGGATTTCCACACCTTCGCCATCCACTGGACGACCGATGAGATGTCGTGGTACGTCGATGGCTCCCTCCGCTACCGCACCAGCATCACCGACGCCGGCGGGATTTTCCATCGACCGTTCTACCTCATTCTCAATACAGCCGTTGGCGGATACTGGCCGGGCTTTCCGGACCATACGACCGTGTTCCCGCAATATCACGAGATCGACTACGTCCGCTGGTACGTGGAGAGTGAACCCGGCGACTACGACCTCGACGGAGATGTCGACGACGACGACCAGGATGCGTTCGCCGACTGTTTCGGCGGCGACGGCGAACGCTGGACCGACCCGGCCTGTCGCTTCTTCGATCTCGATGCGGATGGCGACGTCGACTGTCATGACTGGGATCGCTTCACAGAGTCGTGGACCAGCTCACCGCCGAGCTACCCGTTTCTGTCGCAGTGCAGAACGCCGGAAACAAGGCGGCCGCAAGGTCGGCGGTGGTGAGGGTTCGAGCGGTGGTGTCGTTCCGGAGGACCCTGTGCTTCGGGCTCGGCATTCTGGTGCTCGTGGCGTCGTGCGCCGCGGATCCGCCGGAGCTCCGTGCAACCCGTGTTGTCAGCGACGGTGGCACCTACAGCCTGATTCGGGACGGCCAGCCCTACTTCATCCGCGGCGCCGGTGGTCACAGCCACCTCGACGTGCTCGTCGCTGCCGGTGGGAACTCGATCCGCACCTGGGGCGCAGACGGCCTCGACGAGATCCTCGATGCGGCCCACCGGCACGGCCTGACCGTATGCGTGGGACTCTGGTTGGGGCACGAGCGCCACGGCTTCGACTATCAGGATCGCACAGCGGTCCGTGAGCAGCTCGAGGTGTCGGTGGGGGTGGTGCGGCGCTACAAAGACCACCCGGCCGTGCTGATGTGGGGCATCGGCAACGAGATGGAGGGCGATGGCACGAACCCGGCGATCTGGCGGGCCGTGGAGGACATCGCCCGCGAGGTCAAGCGCATCGATCCGGTTCACCCGACCATGACCGTGATCGCGGAGCTGGGCAACGACAAGGTGCAGCGCATCGACCGTTGGTGTCCGTCGATCGACATCATCGGGGTCAACTCGTACGGCGGCCTGACGACGTTGGGTGAGAGGTACCGCTCCGCCGGGGGGAGCAAGCCGTACATCGTGACCGAGTTCGGTGCGCCGGGACCCTGGGAGGTCGCGACGACACCGTGGGGATCGCCGCTGGAGATGAGCAGCACGGACAAGGCCGAGTGGTACGCACGGGGCTACCGGAAGGCGGTCGCCGAGCAGCGGGCCCTGTGTCTCGGATCGTACGCGTTCTACTGGGGGAACAAGCAGGAGACGACCGCGACGTGGTTCGGCATGCTGCTGCCGGACGGAACCCGGCTCGGTGCCGTTGACGCCGTCGTCGAGGCGTGGACGGGAGCGCCACCCGACAACCGGTGTCCCAGGATCCTGTCGCTCGAGGCGGACCGTGCCGTCCGGCTCCAGCCGGGAAGCACCGTGACGGCGAGCGTCACGGCCGCCGACCCGGAGGACGACCCGCTGACGTTCCGTTGGGTGCTCCGATCCGATACGGGGACGATCGGGACGGGCGGCGACTTCCAGGCGGACGAGGTGTCGCACGATGCCGCGGTTTCGGCCTCCGGCCCGTCCGCCACGGTCACCCTGCCCGACCTCCCCGGTGGATACCGCCTGTTCGCCTACGTCTTCGACGGGGCGGGCGGAGCGGCCGTGGCGAACGTGCCGCTTCACGTCGAGGAACCGACGATCGGCGACCGGTCGCCCGATCGCACGACACCGGAGTCGAGGTGAGGCGCAGATGAGCAAGGGAAATGGAGCGACGGTCTGCAAGGGAGCATCGCCGATCGCGGCCTCGGATGCCGAGGTTCGGGGCGGCTGGGTGATGCTCGGGGCGGAGAGATTCTACCGGATTGCCAACTCCGATCGCATGCCGCCGTTCCTGATGAGCCTCGTCAGCGACTCGGATCACTGGCTGTTCGTGTCGAGCAACGGCGGCCTCACCGCGGGCCGCGGGGACTCCGACAACGCACTGTTCCCCTACTGCACCGAGGACAAGATCGAGGACAATGCAGCCAACACGGGCTCGCGGACGATCATCCTGGCGGAGCAGAACGGCAGCCGGTACGTGTGGGAGCCGTTCAGCGAGGCCGGCCGTGGGCTGTACGACACCACGACGAACCTGTACAAGAACGTGGTCGGCAACAAGTTGCTGTTCGAGGAGATCAACCACGACCTCGGTCTGGAGTTCCGTTCGCTGTGGACGATGTCCGACCGTTTCGGGTTCGTCAAGCAGTCCGAGCTCGCCAACACCGGTGCCGTGGCGGTGACGCTGAGCGCGCTCGACGGGATCGAGAACATCCTGCCGTGGGGCGCCACCGAGGAGTTCCACAGCCGCTTCTCCTGTCTCGGCGACGCTTACAAGCAGAGCGAGCTGGATGACGAAACCGGCCTCGGCATCTACGCGTTCACGTCGATTCCCGGCGACAGCCCGGAGCCGCACGAAGCGCTGCGGGCGACCGTCTGCTGGTCGACCTGCCCGCCCGACGTCCCGCGGCTCGTCTCGTCGGTCCAGCTGGACGCCTTTCGTCACGGTGAGGCCATCCGGCCCGAGCCGAGGGTGTGCGGTCGGCGAGGTGCGTACTTCGTCCACAGCACGCTCACCGTTGCGGCCGGTGCGCACGCGCGGTGGCAGATCGTCGCGGACGTGTCTCGCGGCCACGTGGAGATCGCCGAGCTGAGGCGGCTGCTCGCGAGCGGCTCGGACCTGGGTCGGTTGGTGGAGGAGGACGTCGACAGCGGCACCCGGAGGCTGGCGGAAATCGTCGCCTCGGCCGACGGTCTCCAGCTGTCGGACGACGTTGCGAGCACGGCGCACCATTTCTCGAACGTGCTGTTCAACGTGATGCGGGGCGGCACCTTCGAGTCGTCGTACCGGATTCCCGTCGACGATCTGATCGACGTCATCCGGTCGTACAACCGGAAGGTCCACGAGCGACACCGGGATTTTCTGGCCTCGCTGGGTGACGAGATCGGCCTGCCGACCCTCCTCGATCGCGTCCGCGAACGGAACGACCCTCACCTGCTGCGCCTCGTCCACGAGTACCTGCCGCTGTCGTTCAGCCGGCGCCACGGCGACCCGAGCCGGCCCTGGAACAGGTTCTCGATCGGGGTCAGGGACCGGAACGGCCGCAGGGTCCTCGGATACGAGGGGAACTGGCGCGATATCTTCCAGAACTGGGAGGCGCTGTGCCACTCGTTTCCGGAGTTCGTCGAGAGCGTCATCTGCACGTTCGTCAACACGTCGACGGCCGACGGCTACAACCCGTACCGCATCACCGAGAAGGGGTACGAGTGGGAGGTGCCGAACCCGGACGAGCCGTGGTCGAACATCGGCTACTGGGGAGACCACCAGCTCGTCTACCTGCTGAAGCTCCTCGAGATGTCGCGCGACTACCACCCGAGCCGTCTCCGCGACCTGTTGACCGAGGACATCTTCGTCTACGCCGACGTGCCCTACGACATCAAGCCCTACGCCGATCTTCTGAACGACCCGAAGAAGTCCATCGTCTACAGCGTCGATCGAGAGCGGGCGATCTCGCAGCGGGAGTCGGCGCTGGGGCTGGACGGTCGATACGTCACCGACGACAGTGGTGGCATCTGTCGCGCCACCCTCGCGGAGAAGCTGCTGGTCCCGCTACTGGCCAAGGTCTCCAACTTCATCCCGGGCGCCGGGTTCTGGATGAACACGCAGCGCCCGGAGTGGAACGACGCCAACAACGCGCTCGCCGGGTACGGCGTGTCAATGGTCACGCTGTGCTACGCGCGCCGGTACGTGTCGTTCTGTGTCGAGCTGCTTTCGGGCTCCTGGCTCGACGAGGTCCGGTTGAACGAGGAGGTCGGCGAGTGGTTTGACGCGGTCTGGAAGGCCCTGGACGACACCCGGTCGATGCTCGCCGCGGACGACATCGGCGATGCGGACAGGAAGCGCCTTCTCGACCGTCTCGGAGCGGCGGCCGAAGACCACAGGACGACGCTCTACGAGCGGGGCCTTTGTGGCCGCCGCTCGGTGGTGGCGGTCGATGATCTGATGGCGTTCTTCGAGCTGCTGCTCGCGTTCTTCGATCACACGATCCGGCTCAACCGGCGGCCCGACGGCCTCTACCACGCGTACAACGTCATGACCGCCACACCGGACGGCATCTCCGTCGGGCGCCTGCAGGAGATGCTCGAGGGCCAGGTGGCCGTGCTGAGCGCCGGGTGCCTGGAGCCCCACGAGTGCGTGTCGGTTCTGACCGCGCTGCGCAGCAGCCGGCTGTTTCGCCCGGATCAGTACTCGTACACGCTGTATCCGAACACGAGGCTGCCGGGCTTCCTCGAGAAGAACCTCGTTCCTCCCGACCGCGCGGGACAATCGCGACTCATCGGTCGGCTGCTGGCGGACGGTAACACAGATCTGATCGAGCAGGACGTCGACGGCAGGCTGCACTTCAATGGCGCGTTTCAGAACGTCCGTGATGTCTCCGCCGCACTCGAGCACCTCGCCGAGATCGGCTACGCCACGCCCGTGCGCGACGAGGCGGAGCTGGTCGCCGAGATCTTCGAGTCGGTGTTCCGGCACCGGGAGTTCACGGGTCGGTCGGGCACCTTCTACGGCTACGAGGGTCTGGGGTGCATCTACTGGCACATGGTGGGCAAGCTGCTGCTGGCGGTCCAGGAGTGCTGCCTGGCCGCGCGCGGGGTCGACGACGGGGCGTGTCAGCGGCTCGTCGACGCCTACTACGACATCCGGGCCGGGCTCGGTTTCAACAAGTCGCCGCGGGTCCACGGTGCGTTCCCCACCGACCCGTACTCGCACACTCCGAGCGGTGACGGCGCGCGCCAGCCCGGCATGACCGGACAGGTCAAGGAGGAGATCATCACCCGGCGCGCCGAGCTCGGTCTGTCGGTGCGCGACGGGCAGATCTGTTTCGACCCCGTGCTGCTGCGCAGCGACGAGTTCCTGACTCGTCCGGAGAAGTTCGAGTACCTCGACGTCACGGGCGTTCCTCGAACCGTGTGGCTGGAGCCCGACACCCTGGCGTTCACCACGTGCCAGACCGTGTTCGTGGTCCAGCTGGCGCCCGATGAGAGGATGGTGATCCGGTTTGCAGACGGGACCGAGCGGACCGTGGATGACCTCTGCCTGGACCACGGACTCAGCCGCGAGATCTTCACGCGGAGCGGGACGATCACCCGCGTCGACGTTTATGTACGCGGCGATCGGACCGTGGCGCAGCTTCCGGTCGCGCCGACCGGCGCCGGGCAGACGGTGGTCCGGGGGGACGCTCCGTGAATCGAGCGGGCGTCACGCCCATCCCGGCGCGCGCCCTCGTGCCGTTCGGTCAGAAGGTGGCGTACGGCATCGGCATGCTCGGGAACCAGATGTTCCCCGCCGCCCTCGGCGTCTTCATGGTGGTGCTGGTCAAGGGCCTCGGTTTCCCGCCGCTGATGTGGGGGGTGCTGTTCTTCGTGCCGCGACTGCTGGATGCGATCACCGATCCGATCATGGGGTTCATCTCGGACAACACCCGGAGCCGCTGGGGTCGACGGCGTCCGTACATCTTCGTCGGGGCGATCCTCACCGGCCTCACCTTCGTCGTGATGTGGCAGCTGTACCCCGAGAACGGCTTGACATTCAACTTCCTCTACTTCCTCGGGTTGTCCCTGGTCTTCTACCTCGGACTGACGATCTTCGCCACGCCGTACGTCGCGATGGGCTACGAGATGAGCAGCGACTTCCACGAGCGGACCCGCCTGATGGCTGTCGCGCAGTGGATCGGTCAGTGGGCGTGGGTCATCGCCCCCTGGTTTTGGGTGCTGATTTACGACCCCGATCTGTATGACTCCGCGGCTGCAGGAAGTCGGAGCCTCGCGGTCTGGGTCGGGCTGTCCTGCATGGGCGTGGCGTTGGTCCCCGCGATCTTCTGCCGAAGCCGCTCCACCACCGACGCGGACCATCTGGAGGAGTTGAACCGGCAGAATCTGCGCGCGGCCACCGGCCGGTTTCTCCGGGGCATCCGAGTCACCTTCCGGTGCGAGCCGTTCCGCAAGCTGTGTCTGGCGACGTTTCTGGTGTTCAACTCCTTCAACACCATCGCGGCGTTCTCGTTCTTCATCATCGTCTACCATCTGTACGGCGGCGATGCCGGCGCCGCGGGCCAGTGGCCGGCGTGGTTCGGAACCATCGGTGCGTTGTGTACCTGCTTCCTGGTCATTCCGGTGATCACCTTCGTGTCGCAGCGGCTCGGGAAGAAGCGGACGTTCATTCTCTCCCAGCTCGTGTCGTGCGTCGGCTACGCGCTGTTCTGGATCTGCTTCCAGCCGGGTCGGCCGCTGCTGATGCTCGCCCCGTTGCCGCTGTTCGCGTTCGGCATCGGCGGTCTGTTCACCCTCATGACCTCGATGACCGCGGACGTGTGCGATCTCGACGAGCTGAACACCAGCGCGCGGCGCGAGGGGACCTTCGGCGCCATCTACTGGTGGATGGTCAAGTTCGGGATGGCCTTCGCAGGCGGCATGAGCGGACTGATCATGAGCCTCGTCGGCTTCGTTCCGGACGCCCCGGTGCAGGTCGGCGGGGCGGTCACCGGCATCCGGGTCGCCTACAGCCTCGTACCCATCATCGGCACGCTGCTCGCGATCATGGTCATGCGTGGCTACGACATCACCGAGCAGCGCGCAAACGAGATCCGGGCGGAGCTCGAGCGTCGGCGGGAGACGGCGTCGGGCGGCATCAGGAACCCGGACCGGAGATCCTCCAGCGGGCCCGCGCCGGTACCGGTCGCCGACGCCCGGCTCGCCGGAACCGACTGAGGACGGAGGACGGGACCGGCCCCATGTCGAAGGCTGCCCTCACGTTGTCGATCCGAGAGAAGCTGGGCTACGGGCTCGGCGACACGGCGTCGCACTTCGTGTGGGACATGGTCGGCTTCTGGATCCTCATCTTCTACACCGACACCTTCGGCATCTCGGCGGCGGCCGCCGGCACGATCATGCTCATCGCTCGCCTGTGGGACATGGCCAGCGATCCGATCATGGGCATCCTCGCCGACCGCACCTCGACCCGGTGGGGCAAGTTCCGTCCCTACCTGCTGTGGGTCGCGGCACCCTACGCCGTGCTGGCCGTGCTGGCGTTCTCGACCCCGAATCTCGGGCCCACGGGCAAGGTTGTGTACGCCGCGATCACCTACCTGCTGCTCATGACAGCCTACACGGCGATCAACCTGCCGTACTCGTCGCTCGGCGCGGTCATGACCGCGGACGGGTACGAGCGCGCCAGCCTCAACACCTACCGCTTCGTCTGTGCCTTCGCCGGGCAGCTGGTGGTCGCCGGGCTCGCGCTGACCATGGCGCGGAAGCTCGGCGGCGGCGACGACGCGAGGGGTTACCAGCTGACGCTGGTGGTGTTCGGCGCCATCAGCTTCGCGTTCTTCATGATCGCCTTCGCCTCGACCAAGGAGAGGGTGCGGCCCCCGGCAACGCAACGGTCGTCCCTCAGGGAGGATCTCCGGGTCCTGTTCGCCAACACACCGTGGATTGTGCTCTCGGTCGTCGGGCTGCTCTCGTTCGTCATGTTCGCGCTGCAGAACGCGTCGCTGGCCTTCTACTTCAAGTACTACGTCGGCGACGCGGAGAGCGTACAGCTGTTCAACGTCATCGGCAGCCTCGCCCTGATCGCCGGGCTACCCCTCTCGGGACCGCTGTCGAAGCGGTTCGGCAAGCGCAACGTGTTCATCGCCAGCTCGCTGCTGTCCGGGGTCGCGTTCGGTCTGATCGTGCTGCCCGGGGCGCGCGACCTGGTCACGATCTACGTCCTCAACATCGTCGGGAAGTTCACCTACGCGCCCGCTGTGCCGCTGCTGTGGACCATGCTGGCCGACACCGCGGACTTCTCGGAGTGGACCACCGGCCGGCGCGCGACGGGGCTGTTCTTCTCCGCCTCGACCTTCGCCCAGAAGGGCGGTTGGGGCATCGGCGGCGCGCTCGCCGGGTGGATCCTGGCGGTGTTCGGCTACGTCGAGCAGAGTGCGGTGCAGAGCGTCGAGGCCGTGACCGGGATCCGGTTGATGGTCTCGGTCTTTCCGGGTGTGCTGTCGATCGTCTGCGCCGCGCTGTTGATGCTCTACCGACTCGACGCTCCGACCTGCCTGCGGATGCAGGAGGAGCTGGAGGCGCGCCGGGCCGATGTGACGAATCCACCGTCCACGCCCGATGTCGTCGGAGGCCGCCGATGAGAAGAACCGCGATCGTCCTGCTCACCACCGTCATGATCGCGCTCGTCCCGGTGCGCGGGACCGCCCAGTCGGACGACGTCGCGAGTCGGGTCGAGGCGCTTCTCGAGCGGATGACGCTCGAGGAGAAGATCGGCCAGCTCAACCAGTACAGCAACACCTTCGACATCACCGGCCCGCCGGCCTGGGACCGCGCGGGACGCGCCCGCCTGGAGAGGATCCGCAGCGGTCTCGTCGGATCCATGCTCAACCTCGCCGGTGTCGAGGAGACCCGGCGCGCCCAGCAACACGCGGTCGAGAACAGCCGCCTCGGCATTCCGATGATGTTCGGGCTCGACGTGATCCACGGGTACCGGACGATGTTCCCGATCCCACTTGGCGAGGCGGCCAGCTGGGACCTCGAGGCGATCGAGCGATCCGCCCGGATCGCCGCCACCGAGGCGGCGGCGGCCGGACTCCACTGGACCTTCGCGCCGGTCGTCGACATCGCTCGCGACGCGCGCTGGGGACGCATCATGGAAGGTGCCGGCGAGGACCCCTTTCTCGCGTCGAGGATCGCGGCGGCGCGCGTGCGCGGCTTCCAGGGCGGAGACCTCGCGGCCGTCGACACCGTGGCAGCCTGCGCCAAGCACTTCGCCGCCTACGGTTTCGCGGAGGCTGGCCGCGAGTACAACACGGTCGAGATCTCCGAGAACACCCTGAGGAACGTCGTTCTGCCGCCGTTCAAGGCGGCGGTGGACGCCGGTGTTGCGACGGTCATGAACGGCTTCAACGAGATCGGCGGCGTCCCCGTGACCGCCAGCGCCCACCTGCAGCGTCAGATCCTCAAGGGCGAGTGGGGGTTCGAGGGGTTCGTCGTGTCGGACTGGGAGTCGATCGCCGAGCTGACCGTCCACGGCGTCGCCGCCGACCGGCGCCAGGCGGCCGCCATGGCGATCGCGGCGGGCAGTGACGTGGACATGCAGTCGGAGGCCTACCTCGACCACCTCGCCGACC
This sequence comes from Holophagae bacterium, assembly GCA_050115855.1. Lineage (GTDB taxonomy): Bacteria > Acidobacteriota > Thermoanaerobaculia > Thermoanaerobaculales > Sulfomarinibacteraceae > JAHECW01. The sequence continues at coordinate 3,601 of JASFPU010000003.1, read as the reverse complement.
TCGTGCAAGCGGGTGTGGTGTCGGAGAAGCTGATCGACGATGCCGTGCGCAGGATCCTGACGATCAAGTTCCGGCTCGGGCTGTTCGACGACCCGTACCGCTACTGCGACGCAGACCGCGAGCGGCGGGTCGTCCTCAGCCGGGAGCACCTCGACGCCGCCCGCGACGTGGCGCGCCGTTCCATCGTGCTGCTGAAGAACGAGGGCGGCCTCCTGCCGCTGTCCAGGACCAAGGGTTCGATCGCGGTCGTCGGTCCGCTGGCGGCAGACACCGACACGCCGCTCGGCAGCTGGCGCGCGCGGGCGATTCCGGGCTCGGCGGTGTCGCTGCTCGACGGCATCCGCACCGCCGTCGGTGACGGCGTCGAGATCACGTACGCCGAGGGCGCGCCGCTGGCGGTGGGCGAGCGCAGCTTCCTCCAGGAGCTGACGTTCAACACCGAGGACACCTCGGGCTTCGCGGCGGCGGTGGCGGCGGCCGAGGCCGCCGACACGGTGGTGATCGCGGTCGGCGAGGAGGCGTTCCAGTCGGGTGAAGCCCGCTCGCAGGTCGATATCGGACTCAAGGGGGTGCAACAGAAGCTCCTCGAGCGGGTCCACGCGGCCAATCCGAACACGGTCGTCGTGCTCATGAACGGTCGGCCGCTGGTGCTCGGCCCGGTGGCGGCGAACGCCACGGCGATTCTCGAGACCTGGCATCTCGGTTCGCAGGCCGGTCACGCCATCGCCGATGTGCTGTTCGGCGACTACAACCCGTCGGGCAAGCTGCCGGTGTCGTTCCCGCACCACGTGGGCCAGGAGCCCCTGTACTACAACGCGAAGAGCACCGGCCGACCGCGGTCCAGGGGAGACGTCTTCTGGTCGCACTACACCGACTCGCCGAACGGCGCCCTGTACCCGTTCGGCTTCGGGCTCAGCTACACCACGTTCGAGTACTCCGATGTCGAGCTGAGTGCCGACGAGCTCGCGATCGGCGACGAGCTGACGGTCGCGGTGACGGTGAAGAACACCGGCGAGCGGACCGGCACGGAGGTGGTGCAGCTGTACGTGCGCGACCTGGTTGGCAGTGTCACCCGTCCGGTGCAGGAGCTCAAGGGCTTCCGGCGGGTCGAGCTGGTGCCGGCCGCCGAACGGAAGGTGACCTTCACGCTGACCGCCGACGACCTCGCGTTCTTTACGGGCCGTGGCCGGTGGGAGGCCGAGCCCGGTGAGTTCGCCGCCTCCGTCGGAACCAGCTCGGCGGACGTGCGCACGGGGCGCTTCGTCCTGGAGGTCGGGGACGGTCCGGTGGACCGGGGCACCCCATGAAACCGGAGTGGCCGCGATGGAACCGCGCGCTTTCCGGGGCCCACAGCCGTTCCGGGGCACGCGAACCCACCGAGCTCAGAGACGAGCGAGCTATCCTGGACATGCGGGAGGGCAGTGCGGGGGGCGCCACACGCCGCCGCCGACCCAATGGCGATTCATGGGGGTGTTGACGATGGCGACCGCGATGAGGAAACGGCCGACGATCAACGACGTGGCCCGCAGGGCGGGGGTGTCGATCAAGACCGTTTCGAGAGTCTTCAACAACGAACCGAATGTACGCCCGGCCACTCGGGATCGCGTCGTGGACGCCGCCGACCAGCTGGGATACCGCCCGAACCTCTCGGCCCGCCGTCTGGCCGCGAACCGCGCATTTGTCATCGGCATGCTGTATGACAACCCCAAGGCCCCGGACTACGTGGCCGATGTCCAGTACGGAGCCCTGAGGATCTGTCAATCGCGGGGTTACGACCTGCTCATTCACCCCTGCGACGCACAGTCGCCCGGCCTGGTCGACGAGATTCTCGATCTCCACCAGCAGGCCACGGTCGACGGTTTCGTCGTGCTGCAGCCGGTCTCCGATCAGGAGCGGCTCAACCGGGCGTTGCTCGATCACGGGATCGTCAGCGTCAGGGTGTCGCAGCGGCCGTTTGCCGGGCTGCCAAGGATCTCGGTCGGGGATCAGGAAGCTGCCGCCGAGATGACGGAGCACCTCGTCGAGCTCGGTCACCGCCGGATCGGTTTCATCATGGGACATCCCGACCACGGCTCGAGTCACGATCGTCTCGCCGGCTATCGTTCAGCCCTGGCTCGGCACGGTATCTCGTACGACGAGACGTTGGTCGAGCACGGTCTGTTCGACTACGAATCGGGGTACGTCTGCGCCAACCGTCTGTTGGACCTCCGACCGAGACCGTCGGCGATCTTCGCGAGCAACGACCACATGGCGATGGCGACTCTGACGGCTGCTCACGAGCGCCACCTCGAGATCCCGAACGACCTTTCCGTGGCGGGTTTCGACGACACTGCGTTCGCCGCGTTCGCCTGGCCACCGCTGACCACCGTCCGCCAACCCGTCGTCGCGGTTGCGCAGCTGGCGACGGACCTACTGCTCGACCGTCTCCAGGGTCGGACAGAGGACGGTTTCGATCGCCAGTTGTTCGCTGAAATCGTCTACCGCGCCTCGACCGGCAGGGCCGCAGGCAGCGAGTAGGCCGGCACCTTCCTCGACGCCGGTCGCGGCGATCTGCGGGTTCGGTGCTCAGCCTCGAAACACGAGCCAGATGGTCGCGACCGCCAAGATCAGAAGCACCGACAGCACGACGTCGGTCCGTCTCCACGCCGGGTTCGAGCGGAGGCGATCGGCGGTCACGTCGCCTCCCCGTGACGCGGTGGCAAAGGTCAGCCCGTCGAGGGCCGACTCCGGTTCCGGCGGAGTCATCAGGCTGACCACGATCAGGACGACGGTGCAGATGACGAACAGCAGCGCCGCGAAGTGAAGAAAGTTGATGTCGGCGTACCAGTAGAAGGCTCCGGTGGTCGAGCCCTTTGTCAGTTCGAGCCCGAGCCGTGCGGCGCCGAGCACGAAGCCCGTTGCCAGCGAGGCTGCGGCGCCGTGGCGGTTGACGCGCTTCCACGACACACCGAGCAGAAAAACAGCTGCGATCGGCGGCGAGATGTAGGCCTGGACGCTCTGAAGATAGACGTAGAGCTGGCCGGAGATGTGCTTCATGAAGGGAATCCAGGCTAAACCGAGGCCGACCAGCGCGACGGTCGAGACCTTACCGACCAGGACCAGTTGGCGCTCGGGAGCCGCTGGCCGGAGCTTTCGGTAGACGTCCCAAGTGATGAGCGTCGAGCAGGAGTTGAAGACCGCCGCCAGCGAGCTCATCAGGGCGGCGAGGAACCCCGCCATGACGAGCCCTCTGACACCGACCGGCAACAGGGTCCGAATCATCTCCGGGAGCGCGTGGTCCGCGCGTGCGAGCTCGAGCTGTCCGGTGCTGACAAGCGCCGCAGCCACGACGCCAGGAATGACGAAGATGAACAACGGCAGGAGCTTGAGAAATCCGCCGAAGATCGTGCCCCGCCGTGCGTCGTCCAGCCCGTTGGCCGATAGGACGCGCTGGACGATGTACTGGTCCGTGCACCAGTACCAGATGCCGAGGATTGGCGCGCCGAGGAGAATTCCGGTCCACGGGAACTCGGGGTCGCTCATGGGCCGCCACATATCGAAGAAGCGCGGCTCGGTGGCCGCACGGAGCGCCCCCCAGCCGCCGAGCTCCGTCAATCCGGCA
>JASFPU010000002.1:0-20661 GCA_050115855.1 Holophagae bacterium | reverse complement strand
CTTCTACCTCGACGAGTGGAACCTCCGCCGGTACACGATGACGGGCGCATTGGCCGGCACGGCGAGCTTGTCGGAGGACGTCCAAGGCTCGGCCTTCGATGGCCAGTACCTCTGGACCATGGACGGCAGCGGGCGGGTGAACTGTTTCGATCTCTCAGGCTGGCCGACGGTGGTGGCGGTCCCGGCGAACGACCTCGATGCTCCGAGCCCGGACTGCCGCGGCCTGTGGTTCGACGGCGAGCACTTTTGGACCGCCGAGAACGTCGACGGCGCCCTGGGTTGGATCTTCGTGTTCGACCACAACGGTGACGTGATCCATCAGTGGCTCGAACCGGCGTTCGACGGCTGGGCGGCCGGCAGGGTCCGCGATCCGGGGCCCCTCTTTTCCGATGGCTTCGAATCCGGTGGGACCTCCAACTGGAGCATGTCGATTCCCTGAAGGGTCTCGAACGGCACCAGGATCATCCATTCGCACATTCTCGATCGATGCACCCACCGAGTGCTCGAGTCCAGGCGGTCCCGGGCAAGGAGTCGCGCAGTGGCGCTTCGGAGCATTGTGGCAAATGGCAATGAACCTGAGATCAAAAGACCACAAAGCCTCCCATCGCGGGAGGCTTTGTGGTCTTTTGATGATGGTGCGCCCGGCGAGATTCGAACTCACGGCCTTCAGATCCGGAGTCTGACGCTCTATCCAGCTGAGCTACGGGCGCACGCGAAAATTGGGGTGAGCGATGGGGATCGAACCCACGACCACAGGAGCCACAATCCTGTGCTCTACCAGCTGAGCTACGCCCACCCTACAGGTGCATGCGGTGTTGGTCCGCCTGAGAGGACTCGAACCTCTGACCCACGGATTAGAAGTCCGTTGCTCTGTCCAGCTGAGCTACAGGCGGAGGTCTGTCACACCGCCGGGGTGGAGTGGTCGGGGCGAGAGGATTTGAACCTCCGACCCCCTGCGCCCAAGGCAGGTGCGCTACCAGACTGCGCTACACCCCGACGCTCGAGTCCGCTCTCGTTTGGCAAAGATCAATGCGATCGCCGCCCGAAGGCGGGCAGCGAGTATAGGTTCGAGCGCGGCGAGGTGTCAACGTCTATGCTTTCGTCGATCCCGATTCCGATCCTCATCTCGAATCGTCGGCGGTTCTTCGGTCCCGCACCATCTTCAGCACCCTCGCGTCCTCTTGGTGCCTCGGGTGGTCGATCCGGTCCTTGATCGCGATCAGGCTGTCGAGATCGATCCAGTTGGCTGGAGCGTCGCCGTACGAGCCTAGGATGCGCCGCTGCCAGGCGTGGCCGAAGTCCATACCGATGATGTTGCGGAGGATGTCGATCCGATGGGGGGCGTTGCCGAGCTGGAGAATCTCGTCCGGGTCATCGGGGTCGATCAGGCTCGGGCTGCCGAACTCGGCGAGCGCCCGGTTGACCCTGGCGACATTGTCGGGATTCGCGTCGACCCAGAGGTCGATGTCCTTCGTGTAGCGCGGCTTGGCGTGATAGATGAACGCGAGGCCACCGACGATCAGGTACCGGACGCGGTGCTCGGCGAACAGCGTGAGGATGTCCTCGAAGTCGGGAACCGTGTTCAACGGTCGGGTCCGTCACCGTCGCGGCGGTGTCGGGCGGCCTGCGCGACTGCGACGTCCTGGTGGATTGCCACCAAGGTCGACAGCCTCACCTCCGGCCCGGCCTGCTGCCAGAACTCGAGATCCCAGGCCTCGGCCTCTTCCGGACTGTGGGCCAAGTTGGCGACCATGTTCCGCCGGCGCGCTGCGTTCCGTTCTTCAAGGGTGCTCATAATTAGTATTCCTGTCAGTAGTATAGCATCCTTGACGTAAGACGTAAGACGTAAGACGTAAGACGTAAGACGTAAGGCGTGAGACGTGAGACGTGAGACGTGAGACGTGAGACGTGAGGTGCTCGGAGGCTGACCTTCCGATGTTCGCTGTTACGGCATTGCCAGCCCGACAGCGTCGAGCCGCGGCTCGACGACCTCACGCTGCGCGGCCATGACCTGCTCGGCGCCGCGCCAGCCGACCTCGAGCATGGCATCGAGCTCGGTGCGGGAGAACGCCGCACCCTCGGCGGTGCCCTGAATCTCGACCAGCCGGCCCGACCCGGTGAACACGAGATTGAGGTCGACGTCGCAGTCGAAGTCCTCGCCGTAGTCGAGGTCGGCGACCGCTTCGCCTTTGGTCAGGCCCACTGCGACCGCGACGATCTGATCCACCAGCGGCCACTCGGCGATGACGCCCTGCTCGTACATCCGGCAGAGCGCCATGGCCATGGCTGTCCACGCGCCCGAGATCGAGCTGGTCCGGGTCGAGCCGTCGGCCTGGAGCACGTCGCAGTCGGCGGTCAGGGTGCGTTCGCCGAGCAGGTCGCGCCGGACCGCAGCGCGCAGCGCCCGGCCGATCAGGCGCTGGATCTCCTGCGACCGCCCGGACGGCTTGCCCTTCTTGACCTCGCGGTCGGATCGGGTGTCGGTGGCGCGCGGCAGCATGGCGTACTCAGCGGTGACCCAACCCTCGCCCGAGCCGCGCAGGAACGGCGCCGTTTTGTCACCGAGGCTGACGTTGCACAGCACGACCGTGTCGCCGGCGCGCCACAACACGCTGCCCTCGGGGTAGCGGATGAAGTCAGGCTCGATGGTGATGGGGCGGACCTCGTGCGGCTGTCGTCCGTCGGGTCGCATTGCACGCTCCTTTCCGGGTCGGGAAGCTTAGCATCGTTGGTGAGGAGTGAGGAGTGAGGAGTGAGGAGTGAGGAGTGAGGACGGGAGCGAGCGGGCGGGCCTCCTCGCTTTCGATGGCCGATATAGACTGACGCCGAAACGGAGAGGACTCTGAAAACCGGAGCGTTCTGCTGTGTCGACACAGCTCGTGTGCGAACCGTGCTGCCGCGATGCCTCGTGGTCGTTGTGGTGGCCGCGAGCGCAGGCGGAGCATTTGCCCAGGAGCTGATTCCGGCGGCGTACACGCCGGCACCGGTCGGGGCCAACCTCGTGTCATTGGGAGTCACCGCCAACACCGGCGACATCGCCTTCGACCCGACCGGCCCCATCGAGGACGGGAGTGGTGACATCGCGATCTCGACACTGAGCTACGCTCGGGCACTCGGGCTGCTCGGCCGGTCGTCGACGGTCACCGTGGTCCTGCCCTATGTCCGCGGCGATCTCGAGGGGCTCTATTTTGGCGAGCCGGCCGCCGTCAGCCGGTCCGGTCTCGGCGACGCGATACTCCGCCTCGGCCTCAACCTGTACGGCGGCCGTGCCATGAACCCGGCCGAGTTCGTGAGCTACCGTCTGAGGACGCTCGTCGGTGCCAGTGTCACCGTCACCGCTCCGACGGGGCAGTACGACTCGACCAAGCTCATCAACATCGGCACCCACAGGTGGTCGGTCAAGACCGAGCTCGGCGTCGTCCAGGTGGTCGGACGATGGGCTTTCGACGGCTACGCCGGGGTCACGGCGTTCACCGCCAATCCGAACTTCGCGGGCGGGGTCGAGCGCGAGCAGGATCCGATCTACTCGACCCAGTTTCACGCACGCTATCTGTTCCGGCCCGGTCTGTGGGGCGCTGTCGACGCCAACTTCTGGCGCGGTGGGCGGACCTCCTTCGACGGTGCTGCCAACGACGATCTTCAGGAGAACTCGAGGGTCGGCGTGACGCTGTCGTGGAGGGTGGCGCCGGGACACAACCTGCGCTTCGCGGGGAGCCGCGGCGCCATCACACGCATCGGTGGCGACTTCGACTCCTTCGGCGTCTCGTACAGCTACAGCTGGTCGAGGAAACCGGGCTAGACGGGGCTAGATGTCCACCACCTCGATCCGCTCGGGGTCGTGACCGAGAATCGTCCGCGCGATGCGAAGAAACCGCTCCGAGGCGTCGGTCAGCTCGAGTCGGATCGAGCCCTCGCCGCCGTACCGCAGCCGGCCGGCGTGGTCCTCCACGACGGTGTCGGCGACCGCGCTCGCGGAATCGACCAGCTTCACGCCGTGCCCGACGACCCGCGTCAGCGAGGGGGCGAGCAACGGGTAGTGGGTGCAGCCGAGGATCAAGGCCTGGATATCCCACTCGAGCAGCGGCGCCAGGTAGTGCCGGGCGACCTGGTCGGTCACCGGGTGATCGCCCCAGCCCTCCTCGGCGAGCGGGACGAACAGCGGGCACGCGACAGCGGCCACCGAAACCCCGGGCCTGCGGCGCTCGAGGGCGGTCTGGTAGGCCGCCGAACGGATCGTGCCCTCGGTGCCGATGACGCCGATCCGATCTGCGCCGCTGCCGAGTGCCGCGGCGACGCCCGGCTCCACCACGCCGACGACCGGGACCGGCAGCGCGTCGGCGACCGCGTCGAGCGCGTACGACGTCGCGGTGTTGCACGCCACCACGAGCAGCTTGATGTCGTGCTTCGCGAGATGGGACGCTGCGTGGACCGCATAGCGCACCACGGTCGCGGCGGACTTGGTGCCGTAGGGCAGCCGGGCGGTGTCGCCGAGGTAGACGAAGTGCTCGCCCGGCAGGCGTTCGCGCAGCGTCCGGAGCACGGTCAGCCCGCCGACGCCCGAATCGAAGATGCCGATCGGAGCGCGTGCCGGCATCACGAACCGATGAAGCGCTTGTTGAGCACGAGCGGCCGCGACAGATCCAGATGTCCGGTCAGGGTCGGCACCTCGTGGCCCGAGAACAGGATCTGGACTGCCCCGAGCTCGGGGCAGTTGAGCAGGATCGAATCGACCAGGCCGTAGGCGAGAATGAGCTCGGTGTGACTGCCGGTCAGCGGTTCCGGCGGCGCGGTGAGGTCGATGAACGCGGTACCGTAGAGATCGACGAAGACCGCGTTGAGCTGCGCCGCCCAGGGTACGACCGGGTGCAGGTCGCCGGTCGGTCCGGCCAGCATCTCGGTCACCACGACGCGGATCCGCTCGTCGATCTCGGACGGCAGCGGGACGCTGCGCAGCTCCGGGTGGAGCAGCCCGTCGGCACCGAGGAACAGCAGCACGACCCGCTGCTCGGGAGCCGGTGTCGGTGTCGGCTGCACCTCGAGGGTCCCGGAGTCGGGCGCCACGACCCGCCGGCCGCCGCCGACCAACAACCAAGCCAACACCGCTCCGATCACGAGCGCCGCGATGACGATCCAGACGACCCGGCGGCTCATGGCTGACTCAGGAACGCGTCGATGCCGGTGGCGATGGCGCGCGCCAGCGCCTGCTGGTGGTCCGGTTGGGCGAGCCGGCTCGCTTCGGTCCGGTTCGACAGGAATCCGACCTCGACCAGGATCGCGGGCATGGTGGCGCCGGTCAGCACGACGAACGGAGCCTGCTTGACGCCGCGATCGCGCAGGTCGAGCAGCTCGTTGAGCCGGGTCTGGACCGCGACGGCGAGCTTGGCCGACTCGTTGAGTACCGAAGCCTGCGCGAGGTCCCACAGGATGAGGTCGAGGTCGGACTGCGGTTCCTGGTCGGTGCCGGCCGTGTTCTCGAGCCGGGCGGTGGCGGCGGCGGCCTCGTCCGACGCCCCGTCGTCGAGGCTCATGTAGTAGGTCTCGGCTCCGGTCACCGACGAGAACGTCGACGCGTTGGCGTGCAGCGAGACAAAGGCCGCGGCGTCGAGCCGGTTGGCGATGGCGGTGCGGTCGGTGAGGGCTCGACCCTCGCCATCGTCGCGCGTCAGTCGCACGACGTAGCCGCGCGCTCTCAGCTCGGCGGCGAGTCGGCGCGCCACGGCCAGGGTCAGCTCGCTCTCGGTCAGACCGTTGCCGCCGACGGCGCCGGTGTCGTTGCCGCCGTGACCGGGGTCGATGACGATCGGCGGCGGTCCCGTGCGCTCGACGATCCGGGCCGGCGCCGGTGTCGGTGTCGGGTACACCCGACCGAGCTCCAGGATCACTCTGGGCGGGTCGCTCAGGTTGTGCCAGTTGAGCAGACCGACGTCCGGTGAGGTCCGGACCACCAGCTGCTGGCCGTTACTGGTCACCGAGCGGACCCGTGTTGACGTCAGACGAGCGGTCGTGTCGAGTCGAGGGGAGGCGTCGTCGAAGCGGATCGCGATGTCCCCGCTCTCGGTCGGCTCGGCCTCCGCCTCGACCTCTCGGTCGAGGGCGAGCACCAGTGTCGTGGTGGCGGCGAAGTCCGCCGCCGCCGGCCGGATCATCACCGGCTCGGCGAAGCGGGCGCCGCGCTCGATCCGGTACCCGGCGGGCATCGGCTCGAGTCGGAACCCGAGCGGTCCGAGCAGCGATCGGTCGACGAACTCGATCGAGGCTGCGACGCCTCCGGGCGAGGGCACCGGTGCGTCGTCGGTGTCGACCAGCTCGCCGTCAACGAGGATCATCTTGTGGCCCGGGCTGAACTGGAGCCGACGATCGCCCAACGTCACGATGTATGTTCCGGCCGCTGGTGAGTACTCCGCACCGGCGCCGATCAGGGACAGCAGCGGGACGACCTCGACCCGATTGCCGATCTGCGGCACGGAAATGCCGCGACCGGCGAAGTAGAACTCGACGGTGGGCACGTTGCCCTGCGCCGACGATGTGCCGGCGCAGAGCGCGATGAGGAGGAGCAGGACAGCGGATCTCTTCATGGCCACCAAGGCGGTCGCATCGACCGATGGAGGTATCGCCCGCGACCGGGCGACCCGGCGCAAGCTTAGCAACGAACGCGGGGCTCGGCCACATGGGATCGGGCCGATCGCCCGCGGCGGCTCAGGATTCGTCGTCGTGCGACCGGCGACGGTGGTGGCGACCCCCGGCCTTGCCGCGAGGTTTGCGGCCGCGCGAGCGACGTTCGCGCCGCCAGTCCTCGTAGTCGTCGCGCTCGTCGGGCTCGATCCGGACCCGGCGGTCGTCGGCAAACTCGTCGTCGGCGTCGCCGAGTGGGGACTCGACCCATTCAGGCGGCCGTTTCTTGGTCCTTTTCTTGGTCATGGTCCTCTCACCTGTCGTCGATATTCACGGGCCGGTCGGCGGTTCTTCGTCGCGAAGAAAGGGGTCGATCGAACTCGCCGTTCGGCGCCCGTGGAGCAGCTGGGACGGCGTCAGGAGACCGCCCGAGATGAGCAGCTTGATGCCCTGCTCGACGCTGATGTCGAGCACCTCGATGTCGCGCTGCGGGACGGCGACCAGGAAACCGGTCGTCGGGTTCGGGGTGGTCGGCACGAAGACCAGCGAGGCGGGCTCGTCCGAAAACGCCGTCGGGGCGCTGAACTCCCGTGTGACGAAGCCGACCGAGCGGAGGCCCTGGCGTGGGAAATCCAGCAGAACGACCTTGCGGAAGTCGGTGCTGCCGCGGATCTGAATCGCCTCGGTGATCTGGCGAGCGCCCTGGTAGATCGGGCTCAAGAGCGGGATGCGGGCCATCCGGCGTTCGACAGAGTCGAGAATCCGACCACCGAGGATGTTGGTGGCGAGGATGCCGAGCGCGAAGAGCACGATCATGAAGATGACAAAGCCGATGCCCGGGACCTCCACGCCGAACAGGCGCTCGGAGATCGGCAGGAACCAGCGATCGAGCAGGCCGAAGATGAAGCGCGCGAAGAACAGCGTGATGACCAGTGGAAAGGCGACGAGAAAGCCGACGGCGAATCGGCGCCGCACCCAGCGGGCGACCCGCCGCGAACGGGGACCAGGTTCAACATCGGGCTCGGCGAGACGGCGGAAGAAGCCTTCACTCTGCGTGTCCTGAGTCATCATGTCGATTTTAGCCGACGCCCCTGCCGGGTGACGGTTGTCCCCTCGACCTCGAAGGAGGAAGTACGGGCGCCACGAGCGGCCCGCGGTCCGGGTCTCCGGACCGCCGCCGGCCGGCGGATGGGTCGCGCGAAACGCGGGCGCCGTTCCGGCGGTCCAGTAGGGACCGGTCTCGGTCAGGCCGCCCGTCGGTGTGCGAAGTCGTCATCACGTCGTATCCGGCGTCGAGGCAGCGCTCTGTGGCGCCCGACACTCGGAGCGGAGCAACCCTCGTGCCAATCCTGAGGAGCACCGTCTCCGTCGGTGAAGGGAGGCCTGTGGTGACGACGTTTCATGTGCCCCCGGTCGCGTCGGGGCGCCACTGGGGAGGGCGGCGAGCCGCACGCAATCGGAACCGTGAGTTCCGGTTGGACCGGATATCGGAAGCGGGAGTTCCGATGTCGTGCGTCAGGCAGAACGCGGAGCCCCGACCTGCCGCAGCGCTTTCGAACGAACACCGGTTGTCGATCCTCGCGCCCCGGGTTGGCACCCCGATTGCAATCGTGGCCAGCGGGTCGGCTCTCCGCGTCGAACGGTCGTCGGGACCGGCCCCACAGCCGATGAACGCAGAGAAACGCAGCGAGTGGATCACGACAGCACACGGTTCGCTGATCCGGCGATCGCGATGCTTGATGCGACCGGATCGATGGTGTCTTGATGGAAGCTCTCTTGACCATACCCGTGTGGCTGCTGTGTGCGGTGATCTTCGCACTCCGCGTGGCGGATGTGACGCTGGGGACGATGCGAACGATCTCGATCGTCAAGGGCCACATCACCCCGGCCGTCGTGCTCGGCTTCTTCGAGCTGCTGATATGGATCACCGCGATCAGTCAGGTGATCACGAGACTCGACGAAAGCTGGTGGTTGGCGCTCGCCTACGCCAGCGGCTTCGCGGTCGGCAACGGTGTTGGGTTGACGGTCGAGCGGTGGACCGCCAACGGCGCGGCGGTGGTCCGGATCATGTCGGCGGTCGGCGGCACCGAGATCGCCGATCGGCTGCGGCGAGAGGGCTACCTGGTGACCAGCTTCGCGGGCGACGGCGGCGGTGCTCCGATGACCCTTGTGTACGCCATGGCGCCGCGCCGTCGGACGCGCCAGATCATCGCGATGTCGCGCGAGGTCGACCCGGACCTCGTCTACGTCGTCGACCCGGCCCACGAGACCAACGGCCAGCCGCACCTGAGGCTGCGACCGGTGCCGCACGCGACCGGGTGGCGTGCGGTGTTCAAGAAGAAATGACCGCGCGGTGGGAGGCAAGATGAGTCCATCGGATGTCGAAAGTGAGACGAAGGTGCGCGGCATCGTGGTTCCGACCGCGTGGGACCGGTTCGGAAATCCCCTCCGGGTCGCCATACTGACCCGTGACGAGGGCGAGTACCCCGTGGCGCCGCGCGGCCTCGGCCGTCGGCTCTTCCGGTGTCTGCGGGAGGAGATCAGCGCCCGGATCGTGGTCGAGCAGGACCCGGACGGTGGCGAGGTCGCCAGGGTCGTCTCGTTCACGTTGGTCAGGAGGTCGACCCGTGACGATGACGCTTCGGACACCGCACCGCTGCTCGGGCCGCCGCCGCCGAAGCGCCGACCGAGATCACCCCGAGGTCGTCGTGATGGCTGAGCGCGAAACCCCGGCACCGGGCGACGAGCACCGGGTCGGCCCGATCCTCGACGGGGCCGCGGGCGAGCTGCCGCGGCTGCCGCGCGAGCTCGAGGCCGAGCGGCAGATCGCCAGCGACGTGACGGCCGATGTCGACGAGCGGCTCGAGGCGTTCGAGAACATCATCGACTCGGAGATCGGCGACACCCAGCTGTCGAGGGCGCGCAACATCGAACGTGAGACTGGTTTGCGTCAGATCTACGTCAAGTTCGACGGTGGCAACCCGACCGGAACCCAGAAGGACCGGATCGCCTTCGCCCAGGCGATGGACGCACTGCGACGGGGCTTCGACACCCTGACCGGTGCGACCTGCGGCAACTACGGGGCGGCGCTCGCCATGGCGACCTCATTCGCCGGGCTGCGCTGCGTCATCTTCATCCCTGAGGCCTATCACAGCGGGCGAATCGCCGAGATGCGGCGCTTCGGCGCCGAGATCGTGACCGCGAAGGGCGACTACGAGGCCGCCGTGGCAGCGTCACGTGAACGGGCGGTGCGCGAGGAGCTGTACGACGCGAACCCGGGTGGGGCGAACATCCCGATCCAGCTCCGGGCCTACGGTGAGATCGCCTACGAGATCTACGACGAGCTGCGCGACGCGCCGGCCGTGGTGGCGGTGCCAGTGTCGAACGGCACGACGCTGGCCGGGATTGCCAAGGGGTTTCAGAGCCTGTACCGACGCGGCAAGACGTCGAAGATGCCCCGCATCATCGCCGGCTCCTCCTACCGAAAGAACCCGATCGTCGAGTCCTACATCAAGGGCTATGACGAGTGTCAGAACCTCGATCCCGCGAAGATCCGCGAGACCCAGATCAACGAGCCGCTCATCAACTGGCACTCGATCGACGGCGACCTCGCGTTGAGCGCAGTTCGGTCGAGCGGCGGCTGGGCCGCCTACGCGAGCGACCGTGAGATGGCGACGTTCGCCCGGCTCATCCGGTCGACCGAGGGGCTCAACGTGTTGCCGGCGTCGACCGCCGGCCTGATCGCGCTGCTCGATCGCCACCGCGTGCAAGAGCTGGAAAACGACCGCTATGTCGTTGTCGTGACCGGGCGTCGATGATGCACACGATCTGTCAACAAACGGAACCGACGCGGCCTCGGCCGACGTCCGAGGAGCTGACATGACACCGCCATTTCCCGAGGGCAACGCGATCATCTACTGCGAGGGCGCGTTCGGCACCACCAACGGCAAGACCGCACACGGCCTGGTCCGACGCAGCCGTCGGTACCGCGTGCTGTCGGTGGTCGACTCGCGCCACGCCGGCGCCGACGCCGGTGCGGTCCTCGATGGCCGTCCGAACGGTCTCGTCATCGAACCGGACGTCATGACCGCCCACCGCAACGCGCTGGCCGCCGACGAGGAGCCGACCCATCTGGTGATCGGTCTCGCGCCGGACGGCGGCCGTCTCAGCGAGCAGGCGCGATCGGATATCCGCCGCTGCATCCGGCTCGGTCTGAACGTCGACTGCGGGCTGCACGACTCCCTCACCGAGGATCAGGAGATGGTCGCCCTGGCCGACGATTACGGCGTCGTGCTTCGTGACGTTCGGAAGCCGCCGCCGGTCAGTGATCTGCACTTTTTCAGTGGCAAGATCACCGAGGTGACCAGCTTCAAGGTGGCCTGTCTCGGGACCGACTCCGCGGTCGGCAAGCGGACCACAGCCTGGTTGCTCGTCGACGCTCTCGGCACCGCCGGTCTCACCGCCGAGCTGATCGGCACCGGACAGACCGCGTGGCTGCAGGGGGCACGCTACGGCATCATTCTCGACTCCCTGGTCAACGACTTCGTCGCGGGTGAGATCGAGCACGCGGTGTGGCGAGCCTGGTCCGAGGCCGCCCCCGACGTCATCGTGCTCGAGGGCCAGGGCAGCCTGATGAACCCCGCCTACCCCGGAGGCTACGAGCTGCTCGCTGCGGGTCGGCCGGACGTCGTGGTGCTGCAACATGCGCCGGCTCGAACCGAGTACGACGGGTTCCCGGGTCACCGGCTGCACCCCTTGGCATCGCAGATCGAAGCCATCGAGCTGCTGTCGGGCCGGCCCGTCGTGGCGATCACGGTCAACCACGAGGGTCTCGAGCCGGAGGCAATCGACGGCGTCTGCACCGAGCTCGAGCGCGAAACGGGTCTGCCGGTCTTCGACGTGCTGCGTGACGGTGCAGCCGGTCTGGCGAGCGTCATCCTGCGCAGCCTGCCGACACCGGCAGTGCGCCGAGCGTGAATCGGAAGTGGGGCACCGACATGGCGAAGATGAGCACACTGACCGCCTTCAAGGTCGTCGAGCGGCTCGAGGTCGGACCGGTGGTCGTCGAGCCGCGCCGGCTGGTCGCACCCTATCGGGTCACGACCGGCAACGGCAGTGCCGAGACCGAGCTGGTGTACCGCTACGAGGAGCCGGTCTTTGCACCCGGCGACCCGGCCTCGGTCAATCTGGCGTCGATGATCGCCGCTCAGGTCGCCCTCAACTACGGCCTGTTCTGCTCCGAGCTGGTGTTCCACGGTCCGTTCGATCGGCACGATCGGAAGCTGCTCGAGGAGATGGCGGCCAACACCGCGCGCGAGATCTACGTCAAAAAGCTGCTCGAGCCGAACCCGTTCCTGGTTTCAGGGCCGGCCGAGCTCGAGGCCGAGAAGCGCGACAGTTACCTTCAGGCCGCCGTGATGTTCCCCGACCCCGCGCCGACCGGCCTCACGGCGTGGGCGACCGACCGGTCGCGGCACGCCATCCTGTCGTCCGGCGGCAAGGAGAGCCTGCTGAGTTATGGGCTACTCGACGAGCTCGACCGCGAGACCCATCCGATCTTCGTCAACGAGTCGGGGCGCCACTGGTTCACCGCGCTCAACGCGCACCGGTGCTTCGCGCGGGAGGTCCCCAACACCGCCCGCGTGTGGACCAACTGCGACCGGCTGTTCAGCTGGATGCTCAAACGGCTTCCCTTCATCCGGCCCGACTTCGCCACGATTCGCAGTGACGAGTACCCGGTTCGGCTTTGGACCGTGGCGGTGTTCCTGTTCGGTGTTTTGCCGCTGCTGCGGGCGCGCGGCATCGGGCGGGTGGTCATCGGTGACGAGTTCGACACCACCCGGCGGGCATTCCATCGCGGCATCCCGCACTACGACGGCCTGTACGACCAGAGCCGCTTCTTCGATGCGCGCCTGACCCGTTATTTTCAGGCCAAGCGCTGGGCGGTCGCACAGTTCTCCATGCTTCGACCGCTGTCCGAGCTGCTGGTCGAGAAGATCCTGGTCGAGCGCTACCCCCATCTCCAGCGGCTCCAGGTGTCGTGCCATGCCGCCCACACCGAAGGCGACACGGTGAAGCCGTGCGGCCGCTGCGAGAAGTGCCGGCGGGTGGTCGGCATGCTGGTGGCGCTCGGCGCCGACCCGACGCGGTGCGGGTACACGTCGGAGCAGGTTGACAGTTGTCTTGAGGCGGTGGCGAGCCAGGGCGTGCACCAAGAGGCGGCCGGCGAGCGTCACCTGCGGTTCATGCTGGCCGAGCGGGGCGTGCTCGCCGACAGCCCGAACGGCCGGGTCCGGGCGCGGCCGGAGGTCATGAAGGTCCGGATCGACCCGGAGCGGTCGCCGATGGATGCGATCCCGGTCGATCTCCGCCACGGCCTGTATCGGATCTTCCTCGACCACGCCGACGGCTCGGTCCGGCGGACCGGACGGATGTGGATCCCGTGCTACCCGCTCGACGAGCCGGAGCTGTTCAGCCCCTACCGGTTCGAGGGCAGCGCCGACACGGACGCGAAGCCGGCGGCGACCCGACGCGGCCACATGCTCGGCGAGCTGAGCTGGCCCGAGGCGGAGCGGCGCTTCCGCGAGGTCGACGTCGCTCTGCTGCCTGTCGGCGCCATCGAGCAGCACGGGTTCCACCTGCCGCTCGACACCGACGCCTTCGACGCCGACTACCTCGCGCGGCGGGTCGCCGAGGCGTGCAGCGACCCCAAGCCGCTGGTGCTGCCGCTGATTCCGTACGGCGTGTCGTACCACCACGAGGACTTTCCGGGCACGATCAGCGTCAGCAACGAGGCGCTGGCCCGGATGGTGCACGACATCGGCCTGAGCTGCGCCCGCAACGGCATCACCAAGCTCGTCATCGTCAACGGGCACGGCGGCAACACCGCGACGCTCCAGTTCGCCGCCCAGATGATCAATCGCGAGGCCAACATCTTCACCTGCGTCGACACTGGGGAGACGAGCGACGTGGATCTCGGCGAGCTGTGCGAGACCGCGAATGACGTCCACGCCGGGGAAATCGAGACCTCGACCGCGCTCGCCACGCGACCCGATCTGGTCGACATGGACGCGGCGCAGGCGTTCGTGCCGAGCTTCTCGAGCCGCTACCTCGACTTCACCGCCAAGCGCAGCGTCGAGTGGTATGCCCGCACGGCGCGGATCTCTCCGAGCGGTGTGCTCGGTGATCCGACCCGGGCGACGGCGGAGAAAGGGACCGAGATCTGGCGCATCATGGTCGCCAACCTGGTCGAGCTGGTCGAGGAGATCAAGGGCATGACCCTCGACGAGATCTACGAACGGAGATACTGATGCGCGTCACGACCATCGAGGCGTCGGAGCATCGATGCACCCTCGTCGAGCCCTACACCATCGCCTACGAGACGGTGTCGGAGGTGTCGAACGTCTTCGTGGCCGTGGCCACCGACCGCGGGCCGGTCGGCTTCGGCTGCGCGGCGCCGGACCTCCAGGTGACCGGGGAGACCGCGTCGACGGTGCTCGCGTCGATCAGAGACGTCGTCGAGCCGAGCCTGCGCGGCGCCGATCCGCTGCGCTTGGCGATGCTCATGGAGCGGCTCCGCGAGCCGCTCAACGCGCACCCTTCGGTACGCGCGGCGGTGGACATGGCCCTGCACGACATTCTGGGCAAGCGCGCCGGGCTGCCGCTGTGGAAGCTGCTCGGCGGCTACCGCGAGCGGATCAAGACCAGCGTCACCATCGGGATTCTGTCCGTCGCCGACACCATCGAGCGGGCAGAGCACTGGATCGGCAGGGGTTTTCGCTGCCTCAAGATCAAGGGCGGCGCCGATCTCGAGTCCGACGTCGAGCGGCTCCTGAAGCTGCGCGAGACCTTCGGCCCGAAGCTCGAGCTGCGGTTCGACGCCAACCAGGGTTTCACCGTCGAGCAGACGCTCGAGTTGGTGCGCCGCACCAAGGCCGTGCGGCTCCAGCTGATCGAGCAGCCGACGCCACGCCGCGAGCCCGAGCTCATGGCCCAGATCAGCCGCCGGGTGCCGATCCCGGTGATGGCCGACGAGAGCCTGATGGATCTGCGTGACGCGTTCCGGTTGGCGCGCAACGACCTGGTCGACATGGTCAACGTCAAGCTGATGAAGGTCGGCGGCATCGCCGAGGCGCTGCACATCAACGCCGTGTCCCGCGCCGCCGGCTTCGAGGTCATGGTCGGCTGCATGGACGAGTCGGCGCTGTCGATCGCCGCCGGGCTGCACTTCGCGCTGGCGCGGCCGAACGTGATCTACGCTGACCTCGACGGCCACATGGATCTGAGTGACGACCCGGCCTCCGGCGCGGTGCTCGTCAGCAACGGCCGTCTTCGCCCGACCGGCCGGCCGGGCCTTGGATTCGATCTGAATCTGTCCTGATCGCGGTAGACTTCCTGGCCAAGGAGGCGGCGCCGCGTGTCCCAGGTCCTGGTCGTGACTGAATTGTCCGAGGCGGCCGAGGCCATCCGGTCGGCCTACCCGGACGCGAACGTCCGGGTGTCCGCCGATCCGGGCCCCGGCGGCGCCGGATCGGATCGCGGGCAGGTGGAGATCGCGTTCTTCGACGTCGCGGCGATGCGCCGGCTGTCGGGGGACGCGGACGACCCGGCGGTGGCTCTGCGGGCGTTCCGCGCCGCGTGGCCGGGCGCCCGACTGGTCGTCATGTCGCCGCAGGCCGAGATCCGGTCGGCGATCGCCTACGTCCGCGAGGGAGCGAGCGACTACCTGACCTGCCCGGTCGTGCGCGAGGAGGTCCAGCTCGTGCGGGACGACATCCGGCGCCGCGAGCGGCTCAGCTCGGAGCTGAACTACCTGCGGGACAGCGCGGCCGGCACCGAGGTTCTGGGCTCGATCGCCAGCCGGGCGCCCGCGATGACCGCCGTGCTCAACAAGATCCGCCAGGTGGCGCCGACCCGGTCGACGGTGCTGCTGACCGGTGAGACCGGAACCGGCAAGAGCTTCCTGGCCAGAGCGATCCACCAGCACAGCACGCGCGCCGAGAGGCAGTTCGTCAGCGTCCACTGCGGCGCGATTCCGGACACCCTACTCGAGAGCGAGCTGTTCGGCCACGAGCGGGGCGCCTTCACGGGCGCCGACCGTCGCAAGCTCGGCAAGTTCGAGATCGCCGACGGTGGCACGTTGTTCCTCGACGAGGTCGCGACGATTACCCCCGCAACCCAGGTCAAGCTGCTCAATGTGCTTCAGGAAAGGTCGATCCAGCGAGTCGGCGGCGAGCGGGAGATCGCCGTCGACGTGCGGATCCTGGCCGCCACCAACGTCGATCTGGATCGGATGACCTCGGCCGGCGGCTTCCGCAGCGATCTGTACTACCGGCTCAACGTGTTCCCCATCGAGATTCCGCCCCTGCGGCACCGCCGCCAGGACATTCCGCTACTCGTCGACCTTTTTCTCGATCGCCTGCGGCGCATCTACGTCAAGGAGATCGACGGCGTCGAATCGTCGGTGCTCGAGGGTCTCGAGCGGTACGGCTGGCCCGGCAACGTGCGCGAGCTCGAAAACCTGCTCGAACGAGCGTTCATCCTCGAGACCTCGCCTCGGCTCACGCCGTCGTGCTTCCCCGACGAGCTCTTCGCGGATCAGCAGTCCGCAACCGGCCTCCCGGTCGACCCGTCGGAGTCGATCGCCGACGCCCGGGCGCGGGCGGTGGCGGTCGCCGAGCGCGAGTACCTCCAGCGTCAGCTCGCCCTGCACGACGGCCGGATCGGCGCGGTCGCCGACGCCGCCGGAATCACGCCCCGGCAGCTCCACACGTTGATGACCCGCCACGGGCTCAGGAAAGAGGACTACAAGGCGCGCGGGTGATCGCCGTGAAGGGCGGCCCGGCGGTGGCCGACACTCGGCGGGCGCCAATCGAGAATTGACACGAACTTCGTGGAGCACTAGAATCGTGTCATGAAGAACGTCACCATCACCGTCGACGAGGAGGTCGCCCGCTGGGCGAGGATCGAGGCCGCGAGGCGCGACACCAGCGTGTCACGCATGGTCGGAGACCTGCTCGCCGAGATGATGCGCGCCGAGACCCGGTACGAATCGGCCAGGGACGCGTTCTTCGCGATTGATCCGGTGGCCCTGAGCGGAACCGATGATGATTACCCCAGGCGGGACGCGTTGTATGACCGAAACAGTCTTCGTTGACACCAACGTCCTGGTGTACAGGTTCGATGCAGATAAACCCGACAAGCAGAGTCAGGCGGATGCCTGGTTGAGGCAGCTGTGGCAGACGCGTTCCGGCCGACTCAGCTATCAGGTGCTGCGTGAGTTCTACGTGACGGTCACGAGGAAGCTGGCCAAGCAGCTCGATGCCCGCGACGCGAGAGATGCAGTTGTCGCTCTTCTGGCGTGGAAACCGGCGATGGACAGCGACAGGACGCTGTCGATCGCGTGGGACGTCGAGGATCGGTGCGCGATCTCCTGGTGGGACGCCTTGATCGTGGCCGCCGCACTCGAACAGTCGTGCTCGATCCTGCTGACGGAGGATCTCCAGGACGGCCAGAACTTTGACGGGGTCCGTGTTGTCGACCCCTTCACGCACGCACCCGAAGACGTGCTTGGTTGACATCCTTCGGTCGCGCGGCGGCTGCCGGAGTGGTGAAGGGACATCTTCTCCGGGACGAGGGCGTCGCTCGCCAAAGCGGTCACGATCGCGACGTCGAACATCCTGTCCGCACGTAGCAAGAGATCTCTCCCCAAGCTGCGATCGATGATCCGAGTCGATCAAAGGCCGAGTCGCGAAGATTGGTGACCCAGTGAGTCTCAACCACCCGCACATTCCGGGACGGTCGCCGTGAGGAAAAGTCAGAGACGTTTTCTCGCGAACGCCCGACCTGCGTGGCTCTTGAGGTATCGCTCGAATTCGGTGGCGCGCTGCTTGGATCGAAAGGCGAGTGCGGTTTCGATTCTCCAGGGCCGGTGTTTCGCTGTGTGCGGCACCCGGCCTTCGTTGTGAGCGTCGAGTCGTGTTGAGAGGTGGTCCGTTTGCCCAGTGTAGTGGCGAGTGGGTTCGTTCTCACTGGTAAGGATATAGACGTAGTGGAATCCGGCCATCCATTGCCTCCTCGAGACAACGTGGACGGGATGGACCATTCTACCTTGGAATGAAAAAGCCGGGAAACACCCGGTTTTGGTCCGCGAGCTATGCCGTGGCAGGGGCTTGCCAGGGCGTAGTTCTCGACGATCAGGGTGGTTTGTCGGGAGCCCGGCTTCGCTCGAAGCTCCGCCGTGGCAGGGGCTTGCCAGGGCGTAGTTCTCGACTATCAGGGTGGTTTGTCGGGAGCCCGGCTTCGCTCGAAGCTCCGCCGTGGCAGGCTTCGCTCTCTCCCAAGGGTCGAGAACGAAGCCTGGTGGAGGCGGTGGGAATCGAACCCACGTCCGAGGAACTCCGGTCGCCGGTTTCTCCGTGTGCAGCCGGCGGATTGATCTCACCCCTCGAGCGCCCGTCCGGCAACCTTTCAAGGGGCCAGCCCGAAAATCTCTCGGCCGTCACGTTCGGGCGCCGTGGCGGCCCAGCCCGTCAAACAGCGCCAATCCTCAGATCGACAGGCGGGATCTCGAGGTTGACGTGGCTACTTATGCAGCCAGTGCGTAGTTGTTATCGGCAGTTGTGTTTGCCTTCCACCTTTTTTACGAGGCGGTGAAGACCTCGACACGCTGCCGACGCCCGGAACCGTTCCCCGTCGAAACCAGGACACCCCCAATTCCAACGCTTCGGTGTCACATTGTATCAACGTGTGGGGCGGGCGAAAAGTTCCCTGCGGGCATCATGAGTCGGGAAGTGATCGATCCCGATCCCGTTCCCGATCCCGATCCCGAAAAACCAAGACCACCCGGAACGGGGCACAGACCAGCCCATTGCACCGGCCTCCTGGCCCGCGCCGCCTGTCGGCCGAGGCGGGCCAGCGTCACCCGCGCAGCGCGGTCGAACGACGGCAGCCGGAACAACACTGACCACGCTGCCCGGGCGCCGGCGGCCTGCCTGCTGGCCGGTGTGGCTGCACGAGTTTCGGCGCTCGGGCTCGGCGGTTGCCCCCTTTGACATTGTGAGCAATGCGACGACAGCTTGAAGGCGCTCGGCACAATGTCAAAGACGGCACGCCCGCCGGGGGCGATTGAACTCGCGGGGATCGAGGCGATGGCGCCCTCCGGCCCTGCGTCCGTGACCGGGAACGAGATCGGGATCGATCAGGGCCCTTGACGGCATGGGTGGGCCGTCACATACTTGCTGTGTTCCACGCTGAAAACCGAACGGGAGAATTCTATGTTGGCGAAGGCGTACTCCGCCACGCCGCGCGGCGTGGAAGCACTATTCGTGACCGTCGAGGTCGACCGTATCCGGGCCCACCAGCCGTCAGTTTCGGTGGTCGGCCTGCCCGATCCGGCCGTGCGCGAAGCCAAGGAGCGCATCTTCTCGGCGATCCGCCACCTCGGCCGCCGTTCCGAGGCGGCCAATGTCGTGTTCAACCTGGCGCCGGCCGACGAGCGCAAGGAGGGGGCGGCGCTCGATCTGCCGATGGCGGTGGCGTTCCTGGCGTCAGCCGGCGACGTACCGGCCGACCGACTCGAGCGCCGCGTTCTGGTCGGCGAGCTGTCGCTCGAAGGGCGGCTGCAACCAATCCGCGGCGTGCTGCCGATCGTGGTCGCGGCGCGCGACCGAGGCGTTGACGAGGTGATCCTGCCGGCCGCCAACCTGGCAGAAGGCTCGGTGGTGGCCGGGATCCGGGTGATCGGCGCGGCCAGCCTGTGCGAGGTGGTCGGCTATCTCAGAGACGGCGAGCGGGTGCCGCAGCACGCGCCCGACTTCAATCGAAGGGCCGATTCGGTGGTGACGCCGGACCTCGCCGACGTGATCGGCCAGGAGCAGGCCCGGCGTGCCCTCGAGGTCGCGGCGGCCGGTGGCCATCACCTGTTGCTGATCGGTCCGCCGGGCTGCGGCAAGTCGATGCTGGCGCGCCGCTTGCCCGGAATTCTGCCGGAGCTCGGTGACGAGGAGGCGCTCGAGGTCACCAGCGTCTACTCGGTGTCGACGAGGGTGCCGCGACCCGGGGGACTGATGGTTCGCCGACCGTTCCGGGCGCCGCACCACACGGTGTCGTCCGCTGCGCTGATCGGCGGCGGCAGCAACCCGCAACCCGGAGAGGTGTCACTGGCGCACCACGGCGTGCTTTTCCTCGACGAGCTCACGGAGTTTCGGCGCGATGTGCTCGAGGGGTTGCGACAACCGCTCGAGGACCGCAGGGTGACCGTGGCACGGGCGCGGTCGACGCTGACCTTCCCGTCGGCATTCCAGCTCGTGGCCGCGGCCAATCCCTGCCCGTGCGGCTATCTCGGCGACGAACGTCGGGAGTGCGACTGCACGCCGACGGCGGTAGCGCGCTACCGGTCGCGGCTGTCGGGCCCACTGCTCGACCGGCTCGACCTCCAGGTGACGGTGCCGGCGGTGCCGTGGCGGCGGCTCGCCGAGGACCGCCGCGGTGAGCCGTCGCCGGCGGTCGCCGACCGGGTGCGGTCGGCGCGCGAGCGGGCGCGCCTGAGGTTCGGACCCGGCGGACCGCGGTCCAACGGCGACATGGGATCCGACGCGATCCGTCAGTGGGCGAGCCCGGATGACGACGGCCGGAGGCTGCTCGAGCACGCGAGCCGCGCCCTGGGGCTCTCGGCGCGGGCCTGGCACCGGATCCTCCGCGTCGCTCGGACGATCGCGGATCTGGCGGGCGACGACCAGGTTCGTGCGCCCCACATCGCCGAGGCGGTCGCCTACCGGTCCCTCGACCGCCGAGCGACCCCATCAGCTGCCACGTTCAAGAGCGGTGGGTCGGGATGAAGCGCCTCGACTCGACGCGCGTCGGCCCCGATAGATCTCGGATCGAACGGATCGGTTCGATCGTGGTGGGCTGAGCCATCCGCGCCCATCGGGCCCTCGGTCCGGGGTTGCTGGAGTCGGTCTACCAGGCGCGTTTGTCGGTGGAGCTTCGAAGGTCTCGTCTTTGGGTTGACACGGAAGTCGAGATTCCGATCGAATATCGAGGTCTGAG
>JASFPU010000001.1:0-22326 GCA_050115855.1 Holophagae bacterium | reverse complement strand
CTTGCCGACGGCTTCCGCGCCTTCGCCCACCTCAGGGCGTTTGCCTCCGACCGCGCCGTGCCCCACCTGTGCACCGCCACGTCGATCGGCAAGATCGACTGGGGCGGCAGCGGCTGGGCGGTCGAGCCCGACGACGAGGACCCGCGCTACCTCTGGCTGCGAACGCCGTACACGCAGGAGTACTTCGAGAGCTTCGCCCCGATTCTCGATCTGTCGCAGCTCGCGCGACCGAATGCCGAGGGCACCCTCGACGCTCGGTACTGGGCCGACATCGGCGACCCGGCGTGGCTGCTCGGTCCACGTGGGGAGCACGGCTGGAGCCGCGACCCCGCCGATCCCGCCGACATCACACCGGAGCGGACCAGCTCGGCGCTCGCCGACGCCCAGCGAGCGGCGGCGACGGTGCAGGGGCCCGCCGCCCCGGCGATCGTCGCGAGCCCGTCGCCGGCGCTCACCCGGGTGCACCGCTGCCGCGTCGAGCTCGATCTTTCCGCCGGCGATGCGGAGCTCGGTCGGGCGCTCCGCGCCGTCGCCGACGACCGTCGGATCTCCGACGTGGTCGTGTTCGCCGAACGTGACATCACCCGGTGTCTGCAGAGTGTCGGACGGGTGCACTCCGAGCTGCTCGACGCGCCGCACGTCACGAGCCTGCGGCTGCGCAGCCGCAGGCTCGCCGTCGAACCCACCGCCTACACCGATGGCGTCGTGGGCCGGCTCGGTGCGTTCAACCGGATTCAGCCGACCCGGCCGCTGCGACTCGAGGTCGAGCTGCCGCTGCTCCACTCGTCAGAGCTCACGGACGACCTCGCCCGGATCGTCCGACGGCTGCGCCGCCGCGGCGTGACGGTGTATGCGGTTGTCCCGCTGCTCGCCTTCGTCAACGATCGGGAGCAGGAGCTGCTCGCCATCACGTCGGGGTGCCGTCGAATCGGTGTCGAGGTGCATCACCTGGTGCTCGCGGGGCACCCCCTGCAGCAACGCGGGTGGGCTGACGAGCACCCGATCACGGTCGGTCGGGTCATCGACCTGGCGACCGGCCTGCGCCGGGACGGCAGCGGGCGCGAGCTGCCCAGGTTGATTGTCCAGACGGCGATCGGAGAGTGCGACTTCGGGCTGACCGGCGTGCCGGTCCGGCTCGGTGGCGACGGCGGTGTCGCGTTCCGAATGCTCGGTGTCGGTCTCGACGATCTGCGCGATCTGAACCCCGATGCCGAGCTCCCGGCGGGCGTCGAGCTCGACGACGACGGCCACCCGGTCGTTCCAGTACGGGGGATGACGGCCTAGCCATGGGCAGGGTCGGCGCGGCTCACTCGTCGGAGCCCGAGCGGCTGGTGGGGATCACGTAGGTCCCATCCAGGCGGGCGACCATCTCCTCGTATCGGCGATCGAGCTCGGCGAGCGCGGCGCGGTAGTCGGCGTCGTCGATCTCGCCCCGCTCGAGTCGAGCGGCGATCGCGGTGCGGTTCCGCTCCAGCCAGCCGTCGGGGTCGAAGTTGTACGTCATTCCGGTGCCATTGTAGGGCCGGCGTCTCGCCGGCCCCAAATCGGTCCGCATCGACGGCGCGACCGAACGGCAACCTCCGAACGAGGTGCGGGTTCGCCCGTACAATCGGGGAGGGGAGGCACTATGGATTCCGTCGAACGCTACCTTCAGGTTTTCAACGACCTCCAGCGCCGCAAGCGCTGGTCGACCGGCACGAACTTCCTGCGTTTCGCCGCTCTCACCCTCGCGGCGTCCGACATCGACAGCGACGACGTCGATCTCGAGGGCACGGCCAAGCTGCTCGCGGCCGAGGCCGGCGGGTTCTCGCCGCTGGCGTCCGCGATCCGGCACTCGGTGGCGGCGCTGCTGATCCGGCGTGGGCTCGACCCCGTGCCCATCGTCCACCGGGTCAAAGAGACGCTGGCGCTGTTCAAGCGGCACCGCCTCAAGAAGGGAGGCACGCCGCCCGTGCTCGCGGCCCTGCTGCTGGTGCTCGACAACGGGGGCGAGGTCCCGAGCGAGACGACTGTGGCACGGATGAAGTCCATTCTCGACCGCTGGAACCAGGACCACTTCTTTCTCACCGGGATCGACGACTACCCGATGGCCGCGATGCACGCCACCCGGGACCTCAGCGTCGAGGAGCTCGGCGTCGAGGTCGAGCAGATCTACCGGCAGCTCGACCAGGCCGGCTTCTCGAAGGGCGAGCAGCTCCAGCTGGTGTCGCATCTGCTCATGTTCTCCGCGGTCGGCCCGCGCGAGGCAGCGATGCGCTTCGACCGAGTCGCTGCGGCATTGAAGCGCGCCGGTCAGAAAGTGCGATCGAGCCACTATGACGAGATCGCCCTGCTGACGCTGTCCGACGGTGACGTCGACGCGATCGTGCTCCGCGTGCTCGACGTCCGCGACCGGTTGCGCGCGGCCAAACCTCGACCCAGCGCGGAGATCGCGTTCTCGCTCGCCGCCGGCATCGTGCTCGCGGAGGAGGTGCGGAAGGCGGAGGACGCGGCCGAGGTCGCGGACGTCGCCACGCTGCGCTCGGTGCAGGCGATCATCGAGGCTCAGCAGGCGGCCATGGTCGCGGTGATGGCGGCCACCTCGACCGTGGTGGTGACCGGCTCGAGCTGAGCGGGTCGGTTTCGTCGGGAATCGGCCGACGTCCGCGAACAATGGGACCGCCGAAACGCAGCGGCCGATTGAGGGAGGTCGAACGTGATGGCAGCTCGCTCAGAAACCGGTTTCGTTGCCGGCGCCGACGTCGCCAAAGGGCGCTGGGTGGTGGTCGTGCTCAGGGACGGCCGGTTTGTTCGCGCGACCGTCGTCGACCACCTGCTCCAGCTCCGTTCCAGGATCGGCGTCCCGGATCTGGTCGCCCTCGACATCCCGATCGGTCTGCCGGCGAACGGCGAGAGCTGGCCGCGGTCGTCCGACCTCGAAGCGCGCGCGCTGGTCGGCCCGCGCCGGTCGAGCGTTTTTCTGTCGCCGCCGTTGCCGGTGCTCGCCGAGCCCGACTTCGCGGCCGCGAACGCCCGTCACCGGGCGCTCACCGGCAAGGGGCTGTCGCGCCAGACCTGGGGACTGCGAGAGCGCATTCTCGAGGCGGCCGCCTACGTCGCCGAGTTTCCGGACGTCATCGAGTGCCATCCCGAGGTGTGCTTCCGCGGCATCAAGGGCGCACCGCTCGAGCACCCGAAGAAGAGCTGGAACGGCCAGATGGAGCGCCGCGCGTTGCTCGCCGCGGAAGGCGTCGAGCTGCCGGACCGCCTCGACGAGGACGCGGGACGCGTCCCACCGGACGACCTGCTCGACGCGGCTGCTGTCGCGCGCACGGCGTGGCGCAGCGTTCGAGGTGACGCCGACATTCTGCCCGCGAGCGCGGCCGGGGCCCCGGTCACCGAACGCGGCGTCATCTGGTACTGACCGGTGCCGCGCCGGCGACCCGCTCGGCCGGAAGCAACCGCGACGCGGGTGTGTTTTGCACGCAGAGGAGGCGCGACCCTGTGAACGTCCTTGGTCGACCGCAACGCAATCACCTGGTCTGGATCGGCGCACTGGTGTCGACATTCGGGCTGGTGAGCTACTTCACACTTTTCGCGAGCTATCCAGCGCTGCGTGACACAGCGTGGCTCAACCTGGTCCTGGTCGGGATCGGCCTGACGTTGTCGATCCTCGCGATTGGGCGGCGGCGGTCGTGGCTGTCGCTGGGCGGGGCGCTGCTGTCGGCGGCGTGCGGCGTTCTGCTCGTGGGGTATGTCTTCGGCCTGTCGCGGCAGCTGCCGCCGACCGGCGGCGTGATCGCTGTCGGCGCAGTGGCGCCGGACTTCTCGTTGCCGGACCAGACGGGTGCGACCGTGAGCCTCGCTGACTTCGCCGAGCGGCCTGTGGTGCTGGTGTTCTACCGCGGCTTCTGGTGACCCTTCTGCAGATCAGAGCTGCAGGGTCTGCAGTCGAGCCTGACCGAAATTCGAGATACCGGAGCCGAGCTGCTGGCGATCTCCGTCGACAGCGTGAAGCACAACCGGCAGCTGGCCAACGGGCTGGGACTGGAGTTTCCTGTCCTGTCCGACGCCAACCGGGACACCATCGCGGCCTATGGCGTCGTCCACGCGGGCGCCGGCATCGACGGCAGCGACATTGCCCGTCCGGCGACCTTCATCGTTGGCGTCGACGGCCGGATCGCGTGGCGCAACCTGACCGACAACTGGCGCGTCCGGATCCGTCCGGAGGTTCTTCTCGAGGCGCTCGAGGATGTCATAGAGGCCCAGTAGCGGCCCGTACGCATCGAGTCCGGTCGTCTCGCGCGACCTGACGACCGAGTGGCCGGGACGACCGACGGCCGCGGGCAGGCTACACTCTCTCCATGCTCTCGGTCGGCATCGTCGG
Source organism: Holophagae bacterium (assembly GCA_050115855.1). GTDB lineage: Bacteria > Acidobacteriota > Thermoanaerobaculia > Thermoanaerobaculales > Sulfomarinibacteraceae > JAHECW01. The sequence continues at coordinate 17,960 of JASFPU010000001.1, read as the reverse complement.
GCTCCCCAACGTCGGCAAGTCGACGCTGTACAACGCGTTGACGTCGGGTGGCGCCGAGGCGTCGAACTACCCGTTCACGACCATCGACAGCAACGTCGGTGTGGTGCCCGTGCCGGACCCGCGCCTCGCCGAGCTCGAACGCGTGCTGCAGCCCGAGAAGACGACGCCGTGCGCGATCCGGGTCATCGACATCGCCGGTCTGGTCGAGGGAGCGAGCCGCGGTGAAGGCCTCGGCAATCAATTTCTCGGCGAGATCCGACAAGTCGACGCCATCGTGCACCTGGTCCGCAGCTTCTCGAGATCGGACGTCAGCCACGTCTTCGCCGACGTCGATCCGGCGCGCGACGCCGAGATCATCGACACCGAGCTGATGCTCGCCGACCTCGAGGTCCTCGACCGTGCGATCGCCAAGCGGAGCCGGGACTGGCAGACGCACCCCGGTGAGCACGCCGACGAGCGGCGCCGGATGACGGCCTGGAAGGACTGCCTGGAGCGCGGCGAGGTGCTGCGGTCGCTCGACCTCGACGATCGGGATCTGCACGACCTCAAGACCGCCGGCCTGCTGACCGGCAAGCCGGTGCTCTACGTCGCCAACGTCGGCTCCGACGCGGAAGGGGACCACGTCGACGCCCTGCGCGGCCGTGAGCCGGATGCCCGGGTGATCGCCATCGACGCCGAGCTGGAGCGCGAGCTCGTCGAGCTCGACGACGACGAGCGCGCCGAGTTCATGGCCGAGCTCGGCATGACGACCACGGGCCTCGATCGCCTGGTCCGTGCCGCCTTCGAGCTGCTCGGCCTGGTCACCTTCTACACCGTGGTCAAGAACAAGCTGCAGGCCTGGGAGATCCCGGCGAACACGGTGGCTCCGGTCGCCGCCGGCAAGATCCACTCCGACATGGAGGCCGGCTTCATCCGCGCCAAGGTAGTGTCGGCCGACGAGCTGATCGACGTCGGCGACCTGCACGCGATCCAGTCCGCGGGGCACATGCGGACCGTCGGCAAGGACTCGGAGATTTCCGACGGCGACGTCGTCGAGTTCCTGTTCAGCGGCTGACGCGGTGCGCGGCGGTGGTCAGTCGCGCCACGCCCGCCAGGCGACGCGGGACGACAGGAACAGGGCGATGCCGACGGCGAGGTAGATCGCGCCGAGGATGCCGCGTGCGACGTGCGAGCCGCGCAGCAGGCGTCCGGCGACCACCATGACCGCCACCAGCGCCCACGACCGCAGCGACAGGAAGCCGCCGACGCAGCGGCCGTCGCCGCGGGCGCGAATCCGGTCGACGATGCGGTGCGCCGCCTGGCCGAGCACGAGGTGGGCCTTGGCGATGCCGATCACCACGGCTGCCGCGGCGAGCCACGGCGCGAACGCCGACGGTGACAACCACAGCCAACGACCGCCGACCGCGGCCAGTGCCGCGCCGACCACGGTCCACATCAGTCCGGCCAGCAGCAGGTGGACCGATGCCGGTGCCGCCGGCTTGTGTCGATCGAACCAACCCATCGAAGATCCGCCCCGCTTCGAGTGTACGCCTTCGACGGTCGTTACCGGTCCAGTGTGCCCTCGGCGACCTCGGCGAGCACCTCGCGGTACATCGCGTACATGTCGAACGGCGTGTCGTCGCGCGGTCGGTCGTTGAGGCACGGCAGGTAGCGTCCCTCGTCGAGCAGAGGCGGGACCGTGGCCTCGATCGCGCGCCGGACCGCGCCGGCACCGCGGACCAGCGAGGTGGCGTCGATGCCGCCGATCAGCGAGATCTCGGGTCCGTACTCGCGGCGCAGGTTGCGGTACTCCATCTCCGGGACCATGATGTTGCTGATCCACAGTCCGTTGACGCCCGCATCGAGGAAGAACGGCAGCAGCGAGCTCAGGTCGCCGCCCGTGGTGCACAAGATGCGGTGGCGCACCCCGCGTCGCTCGAGCAGCGCGAGCACCCGACGGTGACCCGGCATGGCGTAGCGCTCGAACATCTCGGGTGACACGATCGGTCCGGCGTTCGACGCGATCGGCTCGTAGATCGTCGCGTAGTCGACCTCGACCCGCGACAGCACCCGGTCGAGCATGAGGCAGTGGAAGTCGCTCGTCCGGTCGAGCAGCGCCTCGACGTAGGCCGACCGCTCGACGAGCGCTTCGCAGGCCGCCACCAGCGACTGCCAGCTGTTGACGCCGAGCATCTGCAGCAGCCCGCCGCCCGACGCGCCGAGCGCGACCACCCGGCCGTCCCGGTGGGCGCGCTCGCAGCGCGCGTCGACGTCGGACGGGATCCGGTCGGGGTCGTCGGGATCGTAGTGCCGGTCGAAGGCGTCGAGCCCGTCGAGCAGATCCGGCGCGCCGCGGTAGAACGGCGAGCTGCGGATCTCGAGTCCGACCTGCTCGTGGACCTCGAGCCCGAAGTGCTCGGCGACCGAGACGCCGCGTGGCAACCCCTGCCGCCGCCAGAGCGCGACGGTGTCCTCCGCCGGTTCCAAATCGAACACTGGTACCCGATCCGGGGCTCCGCCGCCGATGATGGACAGAAACCGTTCGCGCTCGGTCATGGAATCGCCGGGTCGGGGTCGTGCGGCCACGTTCCAACTCTACCCCGTCCGGTGCTACCCTCGGCGGGTGTTCCTGCGTCTGCTGCTGCTGTTCACCCTCGTTCCGCTCGTCGAGCTCGCGCTGCTGATCCAGCTCGGTCGCGTCATCGGCCTGGCGGCGACCATCGCGATCGTCCTGCTGACCGGAGTCATCGGCGCGACGCTCGCCCGGTGGCAGGGGCTGGTGACGTTGCGCCGGGTCCAGACCGAGATGGCCGAGGGACGGGTGCCGACCGATGCGTTGGTCGACGGCCTGCTCATCCTGGTCGCCGGCGCGATGCTGTTCACGCCGGGCCTGATCACCGACACGATCGGATGTCTGCTGCTGATCCCGCCGACACGCACCGCCGTGCGCCGGGCGCTGGTCGAGGCCCTTCGGCGACGGGTCCAGCCGGGCCGTCCCGTCGTCCTCGACGCCGAGTGGTCGACCGACACCGATCCGAGTGATCGGGAGCCTGGTCGCGGCACCCTCGACGGCTGAGCTCAGGCGTCACCGCCCGACCCTGGTGCCGGCGGATGTCGATCGTGCGGAGCGCGGCTCGTCGGAGTCAAACTGACGACGGTGAGGGCCGAATAGCGCGCCGTGGCAGCCTTCGTTCGCGGTGCGCTGCGGCGCTCTCGTCATTTCGACTGTCGAGTCGATCGATGATAGACTGACTCTCAGTTTCGACCGTACGACACGCGGCGAGGAGGGCGTCATGACGAGGATCGTCGTCCGCGGCGGACGCACCGACCCGGCACTGGCTGAACGCCGGGCGGCTCCGGAGATCCACGACGGTCTGGTCAGGGCCACCGTCAAATCCGCGTTCGACATCGACGTGTCACGCGCCGGCGACCGCGACCAGCCGGTCATCGAGAACGCCGCCGACGACGACGTGCTCGAGCTGACGCTGTCCGACGGCGTGACGATGTGGACATCGGTGGCGCAGATGGCCGACGACCGCGGCACGTCGCGCAGCCGGTCCGACGACCGGGACGAGCTGGTCGTCACCCCGGATCCGGTCGGCCGCGATCGGTCCCGGGGCGTCGCCAGGCTGGCGATCAAGGCGCTGCGGCTGCTCGGTGTCGACATCGGCAGGATGACCGCCGAGGAGGTCGCCGAGAAGCTCGAGGCGCGGCTCGAGCCGGGGCCTGGACTGTACCGCTGTCCGGCGCCGACCGCCATCGACCCGAGCCCGCTCACACCCGACGACCTGCCGACCGACCGGCCCCTGCTCGTCCTGCTGCACGGAACCGCGTCCCGCACTGCCTCGAGCTTCGCCGATCTCGAGCGCGGTTCGGCGCCGCGCTGGGCCGAGCTGACACAGCACTACGAGGGTGGGGTCTACGCCTTCGAGCACCGGACGCTGAGCCGGAGCCCGATCGACAACGCCTGCGATTTGGTCCGCGCGCTGCCGGACGGCGCCCGGCTCCACATGGTGAGCCACTCACGCGGCGGAATGGTCGGCGAGCTTCTGTGCCGCAGCCAGGTCGTCGACGCGGGTGAGCCGTACGAGGCGGCCGACCGCGACATCTTCACGCAGCGCCGCCGGAACGCCGACCTCGAGGCGCTCGACGAGCTCAACTCGTTGCTGCTGAGCAAGCGGCCGACGGTCGAGCGCTTCGTCCGGGTCGCCTGCCCGGTGCGCGGCACGCTGCTCGCCGGTAAACGGCTCGACATCTACCTGTCCGTGCTGACCAACCTGATCGGTCGGGCGCTGCCGGGCAGCACCGCCTTCGATCTGGTGTCGGCGCTGGTGCTGGCGGTCGCCAAGCAGCGCACCGAGCCCGACACCCTCCCGGGGATCGAGGCCATGATGCCGACGTCGCCACTGGTCGCCGTGCTCAATCGGCCCGGCGTGGCGACCGCCGCCGATCTGTCGGTCATCGCCGGCGACCTCGACGGCCGCGGTTTCTTCGGCCGACTCAAGACCATCGCGACCGACCTGTACTACCGGGAGGACCACGACCTCGTGGTCAACACCGGTGGCATGTACGGTGGCGCCCGACGTCAACCGGCCGCCCGGTCGTTCTTCGACGAGGGCCCTGACGTCAACCACTTCAACTACTTCGCCAACAGCAGCACGGCGAACCAGGTCGTGCGGGGTCTGCTGCGCGACGATGGCCAGCACGCCGGTTTCACGCCCGACGCACCGCCGCGCGCCGAGATCCAGCGCACCGTGGAGTGGTCCCGGGACGCTGAGGATCGGCCGATCGTGTTCGTGCTGCCCGGCATCATGGGCTCCCACCTGGCGGTTGGCGACAATCGAATCTGGCTCGATCCCATCGACCTGATCCGCGGGCGGCTGCGGTGGCTCGAGATCGACGCCGACGACGTCACCCCGGACCGGCCGCTCGGCCGGGCCTACGGCGACCTCATCCGCTTCCTGCGGCTGAGCCACCACGTCGTGCCGTTCGATTTCGACTGGCGGCTGTCGATCCGCACCGAAGGCGACCGACTGGCCCGTGCGCTCGACGCGGCGCTCGATCGGACCGCGCAGCCGGTGCGGCTGCTGGCGCACTCGATGGGCGGGCTCGTGGCGCGGGCGATGATCGCCGACCACCCCGACGTGTGGCGGCGGATCTGCGATCGCACCGGAAGCCGGCTGGTCATGCTCGGCACGCCGAACGGCGGTTCCTTTGCGATCCCGCGGGTGCTGCTCGGTCACGATCGAATGGTCCGGATGCTCGCCATGATCGACGTGCGGCAGAGTCTGTCCGAGGTGCTCGCCATCGTCGCCCGCTACCCTGGTCTGCTCGAGATGCTGCCCGCCGATCGCGACGGCGAGCTGTTCGACGACGCGTGGTGGCGCGAGCTGGAGGGTCGGTTCGGCAACGGCTGGGTGCGGCCGGCGAGCGATGACCTGGCGGCGGCGCGCGCCACTCGTGCGCTGCTCGACGGGCAGGTCCCCGACCGCGGGCACATGGTGTACGTCGCCGGATGGCACCGGCAGACGCCGTTCAAGGTCCGGACCGACGGCGACGAGATCCGGTTCATCGCAACCGCCATGGGTGACGGTCGAGTTCCGTGGGCGACCGGGCTGCTGCCCGGGGTGCCGACCTATTACGTGGCGGTCGACCACGGCGATCTGGCGGATCACAGCCCCGCCTTCCCCGGGCTGCTCGACCTGCTCCGGCGAGGCCGCACGGATCAGCTCGCCAGCGAGCCGCCGGCGGTCAGCCGGCGGGCGCCGGAGGCGGCGGTCGAGATGCCCTCCGATCCCGTCACGGTCTTCCCGGACGCCGACGAGCTCGAAGCGGCCGCAATCGGCGCGGAAGCGGGCCGCACCGCGCAACGGCCGGCGGCGCCGCTGCGCACGGCCGTCGTGCATGGCAATCTGAGCTTCTCGCGCCACGTCGTGGCGGTCGGCCACTATCACGACGACACCATCGTCGGTGCCGAGGCCCACCTCGACCGGTGCCTCGACGGCCGGCTCGACCTGCGACGCAGGCTCGGCGTCTACCCTGGCGCCATCGGTTCGTCGCAGGTCATCCTCAACGATCCGGGCGAGCTCCTGCCCGGGGCGCTCGTCATCGGCCTCGGCCAGGTCGGCGGACTGACCCGGTCGCGGCTCGCCGAGAGCGTCGCGGCGGCGGCCGCATCGTACGCTCTGGAGTGCGCCGAGTGCGCCGCCGTCGGAGGATCAGCGTCACCGAAGCCGGCGGCCATCTCGGCACTGCTCATCGGCAGCAGCGAGGCCGGCATCGGCGTGCGGGATTCGGTGCACGCACTGGTCGAAGGCGTGCTGCGGGCCAACGGAGCGCTCGAGGAATCGGACCTCGGCTCGGGAGCCCGAATCGCCGAGCTGGACATCATCGAGCTCTACCTCGATCGGGCGGTGCAGGCGATTCACGCCCTCCGTCAGCTCCAGTCGCGCTCCGACCTCGACCTGGACATCGATATCGAGCCGTCAGTGCGGACCTCGCCGGGCGGGCTGCGGCGGGTCTTCGTCAGCGACACGACGTCGTGGTGGCGGCGGATCCAGGTCGAGCGGCGCGCCGACGACGACCCGACGCTGGTTTTCACCGATATGGCCAACCGTGCCCGGGCCGACATCACCATGGTGCCCGACCACCGCGAGCTGCTCGATGGTTTCATCCGCAGCGCGATGACCGAGGGCGCGTGGGACGCACCGCGCGCGAGCGCCATGTTCGAGCTGCTGCTACCCAACGAGCTCAAGCACTCGATCAGCGACGAGCGGGATCTGCTGGTCATGGTCGACGAGCTCGCCGCCGGCTACCCATGGGAGCTGATGCACGACCCGTCGAGTGGCGACGGCCGTCCGTTCGTCGTGCGCGCCGGCATGATCCGCCAGTTCATCACCGGTTTCGGCAGCTCCCACCCGGTCACCGGGTCGCGCGACACGGCTCTCGTCATCGGCGACCCGGTGACAGCGATCGGCGAGCTGCCCGGGGCCCGGCGCGAGGCGCGATCGGTCGCGCAGCGGCTGGAGGCGTTCGGGTTCGCCGTCAGCTCGGTCATCGGCCCGGATGCGCGCGACGGTCTCGACGCGGATCAGCACAGCGAGGTGGTCGCCGCCTTGTTTGCCGGCCCGTACCGGATCATGCACATTGCGGCGCACGGGCTCTACCGGTTCGGTCCGAATCGGGATACCGGCATCGTCATCGGCAGGGACAAGATGCTGCGGCCGTCCCACATCCGACAGCTCCGGCACTCACCCGAGCTGGTCTTCCTCAACACCTGCCACTCGGGTCGGATCCAGGACGGCGGCCGGCCCGAGCTCGCCGCCAACCTGGCCGAGCAGTTCATCCGACAGGGCGTGCGCGCCGTGATCGCCGCCGGCTGGCCGGTCGACGATGGCGCGGCCAACCTGTTCGCGCGCTCCTTCTACGATCACATCTTCGCCAACGAGACCTTCGGCAGGGCGGTCGAGCGGGCGCGGCAGGAGGTTTACGCCGACCCCACCTTTGCAAGCGGCAACACCTGGGGCGCCTACCAGTGCTACGGTGACCCGGACTGGGTGCTCGACCCCCGAGTCGTGATCCCCGAGCACGGTGAGCCGGAGCCGTTCGGCGCGCCCGAGGAGATGATCTGCGAGCTCGACAACATCTCGAACGATTCGGCGACCGCCAATCTCCAGGGGCTCGCCCGGCTCGAGCAGCGGCTCGACTCCGCGGTGGGCCGCGCGCGGCCGGACTGGTTCGAGCGCTCGGATGTGCTGTCGTCGCTCGGGCACACGTCGGGTCAGCTCGGTCGGCTCGAGTCCGCGGTCGACCAGATTCAGCGCGCCCTGGCGATCGACAGCGCCGCGGTGCCGATGCGCGACATCGAGCGGCTCGGGTTGTTCCTCGCCCGGCTCGGCATCGAGCAGGCGTGCGGCGACGGTGAACGCGTCGATACAGCCGACGCGACGATCGCGGAGGGCATCGCCGTGCTCGACCGGTTGGTCGCGTTCGGCGCCACAACCGAGCGCCTCCGTCTGCTCGGCAGCTGCTGGAAGCGGCGGGCGGTGGTCAACGACGGCCGGACTCGGGCCGACCACCTGGAACGTGCCGAGCACGTCTACGGCGAGGCGAGCGACCTCGCGGTGGCGCGGACCGGCGGCGTCGACCCGCACTCGCTGTTCGGCCGGCTGACCTGCGAGGCGTTGCGGCGATGGCGCGGCGTGCGACTCGGTGCCGGCCACGTGGCGGGTCTGGTCGAGCAGGCGTTCCGCGTGGCGGACACGATGGAGGAGGCGTCGCCGTCGTACTGGCACGTCACCGCCCGCGCCGAGGGGCTCATGGTCCTGCACCTGATGGACGGCGATCTGCACGCGCACGTCGACGAGGTGGTCAACGGCTACCGGGCGGCCCGCGACCGCGGCGCGTCGCCGTTCCAGATTCGATCGATTCGGCAGCACCTGGAGCTGACCTCGGTGCTGCTGCGCGACCCGGATCCGGCCGAGGGCGCGTCCGATCGCAAGACCCGGATCCGGATGCGGCTCGCCGACGCGATCGACGCCGTCCGCGACCAGCTCGAGGCCGTCCAGGGCTCGTGAGACGCGGTTTCCTCTGTGCCAACCGGGTCTCGTTCACGGTCGGGTGGACGAGGTTGCCGGACGCGAAGCGCACAGCCGACCGACCGCGATCCACGTCGGTGATCGAGACCACCGTCTCGACGCCAGTCGATTCACGTGCTGCAGGTGGCTGTGTTCTCTGCGTTGATGGCGTGGAAATCCTGTCGATCCGCCCACGACGCTCCAACGCGGCGAGGATCACAACAACCGATCGAGCCAGTCCGCCTTGGCCACCCGACCGCGGATCCGGTCGATGGCGCGCCGGTACCACCGGCTCGTCACGCCGGGGTGCCACGTCGACGGCCGTGGCAGCGACGCGGCGAGAGCGGCGGCCTGATCGGCGTCGAGCCGGGCGGCGCTGACGCCGTAGTACTGCCGTGCCGCAGCCTCGACGCCGTAGATTGTCGGTCCGAACTGTGCGACGTTGAGGTAGAGCTCGAGGATCCGACGCTTCGACAGGTGGCGCTCGAGCTGCCAGGTCAGGATCGCCTCGCGGAGCTTGCGCACCGGCGAGCGTGACGGCGACAACCAGAGGTTTTTCGCCAGCTGTTGCGTAATCGTCGACGCACCGCGCACCCGCTCGCCCTCGACCGCCTCACGGAACGCGATCTTGAGCTCGTGGGTGTCGAAGCCGTGGTGCGAGAAGAAGCTGAAGTCCTCGGCGGCGACGACCGCCTTCTTGACCTCGATCGAGATCTCGTCGTACGGCGTCCAGCGCCACTGCACGTCATCGCCGCGCGCCCGGGCGGCGTCGATGAACGCGGTCGAGGTCGGGATGTCGTGCGCCAGCGCGGCGACGTCGGGCCAGGTCAGCGCGGTCCAGCCGACACAGACCGCCAGCACCACGGCGGCCGCGGCGAGCAGCCGCCACAGCCGTTGTCGCCAGCGTTTCGCTCGCTTCTTCGATCGCGCCACCGGGAGAGTGTACCTGGCTACTTCAGAATGCTGCGCTGCTCGTTGTACTCGGAGCGGATGGCCGAGAACTCCTTGTGCTCGAACCGAAGCTCGTTGGCGATGGTCTTGACCTCGTTCTCCTCGAGCAACGAGATCTCGTCGTCGGCGGCCGAGATCTCGAACAGGCAGTGCAGCAGCTTCTCTTTCTGCGCACGGCTCGCGATCCGGTCGAACTCCCGTGTTACCAGGTAGTTCTCGGTGCCACCCTTGAGCTGCTGCTGGGCCTTGGCGATCTGCACCACGAGCACGGCCTGCGGCTCGGTCAGGCCGCCGACCTCGCGCACCACCTGCTCCATGCGTCGGCTCTCGTCGGCGCTGATCGTCGAGTCCGCGTTGGCGACCCGCGCCAACACGAAGGCGAACGCCGCCAGATAGCGCGCCTCGTCGGGATCGAGCCGATCGAGCTCGCCGACGATCCGCCGCACGGTTTCCGTGTCGCTCGACGTCGTTGCCGGAGCACCATCACCGTGGCCGAACAGCTTTTTCAAAAATGAGTTCATCCGTTCTCCCGTCACGCTCGTCGATCCGACCGCGGGCCTGCGCCCCGCGATCGCCTCTCGGTGCAACAACGAGATGGCGGCCCGCCATCCCGAATCGCGGACGAGGTGTCCGCGCCGAGGTGCTCTACATCCTCGCGGCGATCCGGATCAACATCACGACGATGATGGCCACCCCGAGCGCGAACACCAGAAACCGGTGCAGCACGTTGTTGTAGGTGATGTGGATCGCCGTGTGCACCACCCGCGAGGCGACGAAGATCCACGCCAGGGTGACGGTCGTCGAGTCGACCGTGCCGGTCGCGAAGGCGGTCAGACAGAGGGCGTAGTACAGCGTCGGCACCTCGAACAGATTGGCGACGTTGCGGCGCAGCGCGATCATGCCCTCGGGCTCTCCCGGCTCGCTGAAGGTGGCGAAGACCTTGATCCGTACCCGCCCCGAGAGAACGGCGATGTTTCGTGTGACGCCGAGCGACACGATGACGACAAGCGTGAATCCGATCATCGTGAGCATCGGGGTCAAGACTGCGGTGGGCTCCATGGTCGGGTCTCCTTTCAGCCGCGTTCGCGTCGAGTCCTACTGCACCAGCATGCCGTTTCGCAGCCGGTCCGCCGTCGCCCGGCCGGCGAGCTGCTCGGCGAGCTCGAGCGCGAGCTCGAGCGCCGTGCCGGGCCCCCGGCTGGTGGTGATCGTCCCGTCGACCACGACCCGATCCTCGACCGCCGTCGTCGTCGGACCGAAGCGCGACTCGAACGAGGGGTAGCAGGTGGCGCGTTTGCCGTCGAGCACACCGGCCGCGACCGGCGCGAACGCCGGTGCGGCGCAGATCGCGGCGATCCGCCGGCCCGCCGCGTGCTGCCTTCTCAGGAGCTCGACGACGCCCGGGTCGTTGCCCAGGTTCTCCGACCCCGGCATGCCGCCGGGCAGCACCACCATATCCGGATCGAAATCCAGGTCGGCGACGGTGGTGTCCGTGCCGAACTCCACGCCGTGGGCTCCCGTGGCCGGGCCGGTCGCCAACCCGGCCACGGTCACGTCGACGCCGGCGCGCCGCAGCACGTCGATCTGGGTCACCGCCTCGATCTCCTCGAACCCGTCGGCCAGAATCACCACTGCCGTGCTCATGTCGGCCCTCCCGTGCGTGATTGATCCCCCGCATTCTGACATGTCGTGGTCGCATTGGAACGGCGGACGTATACTCCCGGGACAGGAGGCACCCGACAATGGCAAACCCGCGCATTCTCGTGTTGCTGGTGGTGGCTGCGCTTCTCGTGACGGGTGGCGCCGCGGCCCAGTGGTCGACCGACCCGGCCGCGCCGCTGGTGATCGCCGACCGCTCCGGGCCCCAAGTCCAGTCGAAGATCGCCGCCTGCGCCGACGGTGGCTTTTACGTCAGCTGGTACGACAGCTCGACCGGCGGCTACGACGTCTACCTGCAGCGGCTCGACGCCGCGGGCAACGAGCTGTGGGACCACAACGGTGTGCTGGTCGCCGACCGCAGCTTCAGCTCGACCCAGGACTACGGCCTGAGCACCGACACGTCAGGCAACGCTCTGCTCGCCTTCCGAGACGACCGCGGGGCGACGACCGAGATCACGGTGGCGAAGATCTCACCGCTCGGTGCACCTCTCTGGGGAGCGAGCGGCGTCCAGGTGTCGACCGGAGGTCTGTTCGTCGCGGCGCCCAAAGTCGCGGGCACCACCGACGGTTTCGTGGTGGTGGCGTGGACCAGCGAGGCCGACGTGAAGGTGCAGAAGCTCGACGACTTCGGCACTCCCGAGTGGGGCTCGGGCATCACGTTCTCGCCGCCGGCGGGATCGTTCGGCGTCGCCGACCTGCACGCGTCCGACGCCGGCGCGGCGATCGTGTCTTTCACGCACCTCACGGGCAGCTTCCCGTCGCCGGTCCACCTCTGGGCGCAGAAGCTCGCCTCGGCAGACGGCAGCTCGCTCTGGGGCGCCGGCCACGTCCAGGTCTACGACCAGGCCGGCGGTTCGCTGCAGTTCGGTAATTTCCCGGCGTTCGTTCCCGACGGGTCGGGCGGCGCGGTCTTCGCCTGGTACACCAACTCGCCGACGCTCCAGGTGCGCGCCCAACGGGTGCTCGCCAACGGTACCGAGGTCTTCGCCCACAACGGCGTCGAGGTGTCGACCGACGCGACGCGGCTTCGCGTCGACGGCGTCGCCGCGTTCCATCCGGCCACGAGCGAGACCTTCGTCGCCTGGACCGAGGAGAACAGCAACCAGAGCCTGTGGGGGCTGTACGCCCAGAAGCTGGACGCCGCCGGCCTGCGGCAGTGGACCGACACCGGCCGCGAGCTGATCGCGCTCGGCACCGAGCAGATCTCGACCATCAACGTGATGACCCTCGATGACGGCGCGTTGATCAGCTGGATCCGCAGCCCGACCTTCGGCAACGAGCCGATCTCGGCGACCCGTGTCGACGGCAATGGGGTCTTCGTCTGGATGCCGTCGACGGTCGAGATCTGCTCGTTGGCTACCGAATCGTCGCGGCTGGTCGGCGCCATGGGCTCCGGCGGGTTCGCGGCGTACGCTTGGAGCGACGGCGGCTCGAGCACCGGCGACATCCTCGCCGCCGCCCTCAACCCCGACGGCACGCTCGGCGGTCTGGGCCTGATCTTCAGCGACGGCTTCGAGTCCGGCGACACCGGTGCGTGGACCGGCACGTCGCCCTGACCCAACCGCTGGTTCGGTTCGAGAGTAAGGGGTTTTCGGGTGGCGGCTGTCAGACGCGCTGCCGGTCTTTGCGGTGGCTCTCGGCGCGCAGCCGGGCGTGCTTGAGGCGGACGTCAGCGGCGACGGTCTTGCCGCGCGTCTGCTTGGCCCGCCTGAGACGGGCGAGCTCGGCCCGCCGCAGCATCTCCTTCGCGTGGCGCTTCCGGCCGAGCCAGATGTTGACCGGAAAATCGCGCGACAGAAACGAGATCACGGGTTCGCGGCGCGTGCCGATGCGGTTGAGGATCCGTTTGATCGCCGTGTTGCCGGGCTCGCGCTCGAGCCCCTCGAAGAGAGCCTCGATCGCCTTTCTCCGATTCCGCATCAACAGGTAGATCTTGCCGAGGTTCTCATAGTGCTCGGGGTTCGACGGCTGGACCCGCATCGAGACGTTGCAGTACTCGATGGCCTCCGAGTACTGCTTGTACAGCGACGCGATGCACAACCCGAAGTAGGAGAACGCCGACGCGGAGATGATTTTATCGTCGTCGGTGCCGCCGGCGAGGACCGGAAGGTGGGTGGCGAAGATCTCGGCGGCCTGCTCGTAGTCCTCGACCCGGGCGTGGAGCACGCCCTGGAAGACGAGCTTCTCGACTTCCTCCCGCGGCAGCCTGTTTTCCTGATCCATGGCAGCAGTATACGACCGGAAATCGTTCTGAAAAAGTACTTTGACAATCAGTGATGCGGCGCTCCATGACCGGCGACGACTCGACGGACGAACCTCTCGTCACCCGGTCGACCATCGACTGGACGCCTCAGTGGTCCGACGGCTTCGGCGTGGGCGCCGCCAGGGCGGCGGCGCGGTCATCGATCGTGGTTGACGCCGCGGCCAGCGCCGTGTATCACCTGTTCGATGGTCCGAGGGTGCCTGATCTCGTTTCCGTTGTGCACAGCGCTGGTCGTCGCGGCACCCGGGATCGCCGGCGAGCGACCCTCACTCGTCGTCACCCCGCTCGAACAGGCTCCCGAGATCGATGGTGTCATCGGCGACACCGAGTGGAACGGCGTCCCGGTCGACGATCGTCCCTTCATCCAGTTCGAGCCCGACGCCGGCCGCCCGTCGCCGTTCCGGACGACCGTCCGGGTCGCGCAGACCGACACCGCACTCTACGTCGCCGTCGAGGCCGACGATCCCGACCCGGGGCAGATCGCCTCCGCCGTCACCCGACGCGACGGCGACATCGGCGACGACGATTCGGTCGGCGTCGTGCTCGACACCTTCTCCGACCGCCGCACCGGCTACGCCTTCATCACCAACGTACTGGCGACGCAGTGGGACGCCCGGATCGCGGACAACGGCCGGACCGTCGACGAGCTCTGGGACGCCGAGTGGCGCTGCGCCTCCCGGCGCCACGACACGGGCTGGACGGTCGAGCTCGAGATCCCGTTCGCGGTGCTGCGCTACCGGGCCGGCGACGACCGGCGGTGGGGCCTGAGCTTCCTCCGCACGGTACCCCGCCGGCTCGAGACCTCGGTGTGGGCCGGCCCGACCGAAGACCCGTTTCGAGTGTCGAGCTTCGGCACCCTCGAAGGTCTCCAGCTGACACGCGGGGCGGCCAAGACCTGGCTGGCCATCCCCTATGGACTCGCCGTGATCGATGAATCCGGCGCCACCGACCTCGAGGTCGGTGGTGATGTCCGCTGGCGGCCGTCGAGCGCGCTCGGCGTCGATCTCACCGTCAACCCGGACTTCGCCCTCATCGAGGCCGACGTCGAGGTCATCAACCTGACCCGCTTCGAGCTCTTCATCCCGGAGAAACGGCCGTTCTTCCTCGAGGGCAACGAGCGCTACGAGCAGCGCATCCGGCAGTTCTACAGCCGCCGGATCGGCGACATCACCTGGGGGGGCAAGGCGACCGGGACCGCCGGCAGAATGGAGTACGGTGCGATCCTGACCTCGGAGGACCGCGTCGATCCCGACTCCGGCGGGACCCGACGCGCCGACTCCGGCATCGCCCGACTTCAGTACAGCCTGCCCCGCGGCTCGACCCTCGGTTTCCTCGGCGCCAACCGGAGGCTCGGCGGCACGGATCAGGGCTCGATCGGCCTCGACACGACCCTGTTCTTCACCGACACGCTGGGCTTCACCGGTCAGCTGCTCCGGGTCAACGGGCCGACCGCCGACGGCGGTCTCGCCTGGTTCGTCCGGCCCGCGTACGACAGCGCGACCACGCACTTCCACATCCGCTACACGAACCTGGATCGCTCGATCGCGGACGACTTCAACGCCGTCGGCTTTCTCCAGGACGACGATCGCCGGGAGTTCGACACCAACGTCGCTCACGTGTTCTGGTTCGATGCCGGGACGGTCGAGAAGATCAAGCCCGAGGTCAACTACAACCGCTACTACAGCCAGGACGGTGACCTCCGGAGCTGGCAGCTCGATGCCGAGCTCAAGCTCGTCTTCCGCAGCCGTTGGGAGATCGAGGTCGAGTTGATCGACGAGTACGAGGTCTTCGAGAAGGGCTTCCGCAACGACCGGGTCCGGCTCGAGACCGGTTGGGACAGTCGCGACGGCCGCTCGGTCTTCGTCTTCGCCGCGACCGGGACGAACTACGACAGCGACCTCCGGCTGTACGGCGCCGAAGCCGCGTGGGCGTTCGGCGATCGGCTCCGATTCGAGTACTCGGCCACCCGGCTCGAGCTCGACCCGGACCCCGACGACGAGACGACGTGGATTCACGTGCTGAGCACCGTCTACAACTTCAACCCCGACCTGTTCGTCAAGCTCTTCGTGCAGTCCAACTCCGCGGTCGACAAGGTCAACGTCCAGGCGGTGGGGGTGTGGCGCTTCACGCCGCCGTTCGGCTCGATTCAGGTCGCCTACCAGCGCGGCACCTCCGACATCGGCGAGTTTTCCGACCAGGGCGACACCCTGTTCACCAAGCTGTCCTGGGTCTTCTGAGCGCTCCGCGAGTGAGCGCCTTCTGTGAGCCATCTCCGGGGGTCCCGGCGATGTCGAATGATCGGTCCGGTCTGCATCCGCCTGTGGCGGCAGCCGTCCGTTGTCGCTTTGGGGATCAGGTAGAGGTGGGGGCCATCCTCGCCCCACAGCCGGAGCACCGGCACCTCGATGGTGCCGTTCCGTGTCTCGGCGGTCCGCACCCGTTCCTGCTCGAACGGAATCTCGACCATCTCGAGCCTGCCCTGCGGTGCCGAGCTTTGGAGGACCTACAGGGTGTCCGGGTCGTCCATGCGGTCGATCTGCAGCTGCAGGTAGGCGGCGTGCTCGCGCTCGGTATCGGCCAGAAGCCTGAAGATTGTGGCGACACGAGGGTTGTCCGAGCTTTCGGCCTCGGCCTGGTAGAGATCGGCCGCATTCGACTCGTTGCGCAGTGCGAACTCGAGCGCCTCGCGGCGGCTCGCCGTTGTGAAGTCGAAGAGGTTGGGTTCGCCCTCGGGTTGAACAGTCGTAGATTCGGTGATGCCGTTACCGGTCATCTCGAAGTACAGATTGGCCAGCGTCGTCGCGTGGGACGTTTCGTCATCGGCGAGATCGAGGAGCATCTTCCTGGCATCGGCGTCGGACGTCAGGTCGGCCATCATCGTGTAGAACAGGGCGGCTTCCTTCTCGGTCTGGACCGCGGACGCGATCAGCTCGGCGGGTGTGTGCGGTTCGGTCGTGTCGGTTGATCCAACCATCTTCGACCTCCTCGTGTGCTCGGCATCGCACCGAATGGACGAGACGGCGGCGGTGAGAAACGACGTGCTCTCACGGAGCGCACCGTGCGACGTGTGGCGTGGTCCATGTTTCGCACGGTCGATCTTAGCAGACGACGCAGCGCGAATCGCGCACACGTCCGGCTTGCCAAAGTCGGCGGTCGCGCGTAGGTTGCCTGTCATGTCTGAAGAGACGACTTCTCAGGAGGACGCCCGCACGCCGGATCGGCTGGACCGCTATCTCGCGGCGCCGAAGCGGGCGGTGTGGACGATGGCCGCGCCGATGATGGCGGGCATGGCCGTGCACACGGTCTACATGATCGCCGACACCGCGTTCATCGGCACCCTCGGCACCGAAGCGCTCGCCGCGGCGACCTTCGTCGGGCCGCTCTTCTTTCTCATGGTGGCGATGACGATGGGGCTCGGCACCGCGGTGACGGCGCTGGTCGCCCAGGCGGTCGGGCGGCGGGACCCCGACGGTGCGGATCGGATCGCGGGCACCGCCATGTCCTTCGGGGTCGCGATCGGGTGTGCGATGGCGGTCCTCGGCCTGTGGTCGGGCCGGGTGCTGCTGACCCACCTGGGAGCGAGCGGGGAGAACGCGGTGCTCGCCTGGCAGTACTTCCAGATCATCAGCCTCGCCGTGCCGCTGTTCTTCGTCTCGACCGTGTTCAGATCCGTCCTCACCGGCGAGGGGGACGCCCGGACACCGATGCTCGTGCTGTTCGGCGCGACCGTGCTCAACATCGCCCTCGACGCCGTCTTCATCCTCGTGCTCGACTTCGGCCTGCGCGGTGCGGCCCTGGCCACGGCGGCGTCGGTGGTGGCCTCGATGTCGACCTTCGCGTTCCTGATCCTGAGGCGACGCACAGCGTACGTCCGCTTCCGCCTGGCGCACCTCAGCCCGTCGCGTCGCGTACTGGGACGCATCGTCGGCCTCGCCGCCCCGACCGCTGCGGGGATGGCGGTGATGTCGTTCGGCGCGCTCCTCCTCAACCGGCTGCTGGCCGGGTTCGGCGAGGTCGCGGTGGCCGCCTACGGCGCCGCATCCAAGATCGACATGATCGTCGCCCTGCCGATCCTCGGTCTCGCCGGGGCCGCGGTCAGCGTCGTCGGCATGTTCGCCGGCGCCCGTCGCATCGACCTGGTGCGCTCGACGGCGCTCTACACGTATCGTTGGGCCGTGCTGCTCGCGTCGCTGATCGGCATCACCGCGTACCTCGGGTCGCAGCACATCCTGAGGCTGTTCACCGACAACCCACAGGCGCTCGCGATCGGCCACACCTACCTGGCTTTCATGGTGGTCGCCTACCCGATGATGGCCTTTGGCATGACCTCAGGACGGCTGCTGCAGGGTGTCGGCCACGGCATGCCCCCGCTGGTGATCACCAGCGTCCGGGTGCTCCTCGTCGCCGTTCCGTTGGCGTACGGCGCGGTGCTGCTGCTCGATGCGCCGATCGAGGCGGTGTGGGGCAGCCTGCTCGTCGGCGGCGTCTGCTCGACGAGCCTCGCGTTCTGGTGGGTGCGCCGGTTGGTCTGG